>JBJTSG010000146.1:0-20296 GCA_046076505.1 Erythrobacter sp.
CCTCGGCGACGAGCTTCTGGTCGATCCGGATCGCATCGAACGGGGCACGGCGCAGGTAGGAGAGCGAGGAATAGCCGCTCCCGAACTCGTCGAGCGTCAGCCGCACGCCCTGCTTGAAAAGCGCGGCGAGCGTGCGGTCGACGACCGCCGCGTCGCCGAAGAACACCGCCTCGCTGATCGCAATGGCGAACCGCCCGGGGCTGATCCCGGCGCTATCCACCGCCTCGGCGAGGAAGCTCGCGAAGTCGTCGGCGAGGAACAGCGCGACCGGTACGCCGACCGTCACGCGCACGCTCTCGGGCCATTCGGCGGCGCGCCGGCAGGCCTCGAGAATTGCCCAGCGCCCGACATCGCCGGTGAGCGAGGAACCCTCGACGATCTGCGCGAACTCCTCTTGGTCGATGATGCCGCGCTCGGGGTGCTGCCAGCACACATGCGTCTCGAGCCCGCACACCGTGCCGGCGGCGGCATCCACGATCGGCTCGAAGCGCGCGAAGAGCTGCTCCTCGGAAAGCGCGGTGCCGAGGTCCTGTTCGAGCCGGCGGCGGAAGATCGTCTCGTTCTCGAGCTCGCCTGAGAAAAAACGGTACTGCGCGCGTCCGCCGTTCTTGGCGGCGTAGAGCGCGAGGTCGGCGGCGCGGACGATCTCTTCGCGGCTCACCCCGTCGTGGGGGGCGATGGCGATTCCCACCGAAGCGCCGATCACACAGCGCCCCTCCTCGAGGCTGTAGGGCTGGCGCAGCATCGTGATGATCTTCGCGGCGATCTCGCCGAGCACCCCGCGGTCGTCAATGTCGGGGAACACCACCTGGAACTCGTCGCCGCCGAGGCGGCCGATCTCGCAGTCGCGGTCGATGGCGCGCTTCAGCCGCTCGGCGACCTGCTTGAGAAGCTCGTCGCCCGCCGCATGGCCGAGCGTGTCGTTGACGTGCTTGAAGCGGTCGAGGTCGAGCATCATCACCGCGCAGTTGCGGCGCTGCGTCCGGAAGGCGGTGAGGGTCGCCTCGAGCTGGTGCGCCATGCGGTGGCGGTTGCTGAGGCCGGTGAGCGAATCGTAGCGCGCGAGGCGGGCGGTCTCCTCCTCGCGGGTGTATTCCTCGGTGATGTCGACGCCGGTGCCGCGGAAGCCGGCGAAGGCGCCTTCGGGCGTGGCGATCGGCTGACCGGAGAGGCGCAGCACCGGCCCATCGGGGCGCCGCGTCGCACGCACCGCCATGCCGGTGAAGGCCTTGTGCGCGCCGAGCATCAGCGGCAGCGACTTGCCCCGCCCTTCGCGGTCGGCGGCGGCGAAGATCGCGGTAAGCGGCTGGCCGAGCAGGTCGTCCATCGCCAGGTCGAGCCGCTTGGCGATGGCGCCGGAGAGATAGGTGAGGTTGCCGCGCGCGTCGCTTGCCCAGAACCAGCCGAGGCCGGACTGTTCGAGCTCGTCGAGCATCGCGAGACGTTCGCCGTCGGTCAGCGCGGAGGTGGCCGGAAGCGGTGCATGACGCGGCGCGACGACGGGCGGCGCGCTGCGCGCTGCCCCTCCTCCCCGTGACGACAAGAGACCCTTCAGGGACATCTCGTTGGCGAACCTCCAGAACCGGACCCGCTCGGCGCTTCGCGCGATCGCGGGTCCCCTCTGCCAAGGCGTAAAGGCCGATGGTTAGTTTTTCGCTAAAGCGGCTCGCGCGAGGCTTCCTGAGGCCTCGTCAAGCAGCCCGCCGTGGAGCGGCAGGCGCCCGGCCCTACCAGGCGCCGGCGGCTTGTCCCGGCTGGCCCTTGAGCACCGCGAAGGTCCCGTCGGCGCGCCGCTTGAGGGGTTGGTGGAATTCGACGCCGACGCGGTTCTCGCGCGACCAGCGGACCTGTGCAGTCACGACCTTGTCGGCCGAGAACTCGACGCGCACGGCGCTGCCGGCGGGCATGTTCCACAGCCCCTCGATCATCGCCCCGCTCTCGGAAATGTTGCGCAAGGTGGCGTTGAGGCGGTTGCCGTTGTGGACCACCACCACGCGGCGCAGCAGGTTCTGGCGCGGCGCGCGGGCCGATTGCGGACCGTCGGGCTCGGCGACGAGATCGCCCGAGACCAGCGCGGTTGCGTCCGAGGCGTTCATCGGCTTGAAGTAGATGTAGCCCTGGACGTGGCTGCACCCGAGCAGGCGCACCAGTTCGAGCTCGTCGAGGGTCTCCACGCCCTCCGCGGTCGTGTCCATGTGCAGCGCTTCGGCGAGCGATGTGATCGAGGCGATGATCGCCCCGTTGCGGCTGCCTTCTTCGGTCGCGCCCTGCACGAAGCTGCGGTCGATCTTGATCTTGTCGAAAGGCGCCTTCTTCAGATAGCCGAGCGACGAATAGCCGGTGCCGAAGTCGTCGAGCGCGAGGCGCACGCCGACGCGCTTCAGCGCCTTGAACATCGCGTCGGTACCCGAGTTGTCGTTGAGGAATACGCTCTCGGTGATTTCCAGCTCGAGCCGCGAGGGCGCAACGCCGCTGTGTGCGAGCGCATTGGCGACGATGGTGGGCAGCTCGGGATTGGCGAATTGCAGCGCCGAGACATTGACCGCGCAGCGGATCGAGCGCGGCCAGCGGGCGAGGTCCGCGCAGGCCGTGCGCAGCGCCCATTGGCCGAGGCGGTCGATCAGGCCCGCATCCTCGGCGATCGGCACGAACTTGGCCGGGCTGATCCAGCCACGGCGCGGGTGGTTCCAGCGCATCAGCGCCTCGAAGCCGACGATCTTCTCGTTCGCGGCATAGACGACCGGCTGGTAGTAGAGCTCGAGCTCGCCCTTGGCGATCGCCTCGCGCAGGTCCTGTTCGAGCTCGGCGCGCTCCTCGGCCGCGGCATGAAGGTCCTCGGCGTAGAAGCGGAACACCCCGCGCCCGGCGTCCTTGGCGGCATAGAGCGCGAGGTCCACGTTGCGGATCAGTTCCTCGCTGTTCGCCCCGTGCTCGGGCGCGAGTGCGATGCCGACCGATGCGCCGATCACCACGCTCTGGCCCTGGATCGAATAGGGCTGCGAGAGCGAGGCGATGATCTCCTGCGCCATATGGCCGAGCGTGCCCCGGTCCTGGTGTCCCGGGACGATCACCTGGAACTCGTCCCCGCCAAGCCGGCCGCAGCGCCCCGCCCCGCCGATCGAACGCTCGAGCCGCTGGGCGACCTGCTTCAGCAACGCATCGCCCGCCGGGTGGCCGAGAGTATCGTTGACGTGCTTGAAGCGGTCGAGGTCGAGCATCAGCACCGCGCAGGCCCGCTCGCGCCCGCTCGGGGCGGCGAGGATCTGCTCCAGTGCCTGGCTCATCTGCACGCGGTTGGCGAGGCCCGTCAGCGAATCATAGTGCGCAAGGCGCGAGACCTGCTGCTCGCTGCGGCGTTTCTCGGTGAGGTCCGTGCCGTGGCCGCGGAAGCCGCAGAAGTTCTTGTAGCTGTCGTAGACCGGCCGGCCCGCGAGCGCCCACCAGCGCTCGTCACCCGTGGTCGCGGCGCGCACCTCGACATCGTGGAAGGCCGAGCGGGCCGAGAGGTGGAAGGCGAGCGTGCGCTCCGCGTCGGCGGCGCCCTGCGAGGGGTCGACGATCTCCGAAAGCGGGCGGCCGACCACCTCCTCGGTGGTCTTGCCGAGCGCCAGCGCGGCCTTGGGCGAGATGTAGGTGATGAGCCCGCGGCGGTCGGTTTCCCAGAACCAGCCCTGCCCGGTCTCCTCGAAGCTCCTGAGGATGTCCTCGGCGCGGGCGGCGACGCGCTCGCGCGCCTCGCGGGCGAGACGGCGCTTGGTCGCGGCCTTCCATTCGAGCCGGGCGATCAGCAGCAGCGTAAGCGCCGCCGCGCCGACCGCGGCGAAGGTGACGGGTTCGGGGACGAGATAGGCGAAGCCCGCCCAGCTTGCGATCTTGGCGCAGAACAGCGAGACGATGCGCATGTCGAACAGCGCGGCGGCCGCGGCGTTGACGCACACCATCGTGCCGATCGCCCACTGCCAGGGCAGGCCCTCGCCGACCCATGCGGCCATCGCCAGGCCCGCGCAGGCCATCGGCAGCACGATCCCGACGAACACGATCCCGAGCTTCACCGCCTGCGCGGTCTCGGCGCGGCGCTCGGTCTCGGCGAACAGCGAGCCGCAGGCGAACAGCGCCGCGGAAGCGAGCGCGAGGCTGATCGTGAAGGTCGAGGGCAGCCCCTGGAAGACGATCGCGGCGATGGCATAGGCAGCGACGAGGAACAGGGTCATGCCGCCCGCCTGGCGCGGGAGGAAGAAGTTCTGCTCGCTGGCGGGCTCGTCGACCGCTGGGTTGAAGCCGCTCGCGCCCTCGATGCGCACTCGCTCCGCACCACGCCGCTCGCCGCGGCCGCGCGGATCGGCGACCTCAAGCTTGGCCTTTTCCTTCGCGGCCGCATGCGGATCGCGCGCCGTTGCGGGCGTCCTTGCACTATTGGTCGCGAATTTTCTTATAGGTGCCCCAGCCATGCCGCAGCCATGCATGAGGAGGGCTGAGAAAAGCGTTAATCGCCATCCCTAATTCTTTCATCAAGGCCCCGCCGGCATCCTCAAATCGCCCAGAGCCATGCTTGCAACTTGCGGGTCGAGGCTGCATTCTGCCCCGCGAGGCCGCGTTAACCCACAGCCGCCACGGCACGGGGCAGCACAAGGCCAGGAGAAGGGGATCCGAATGGCACGCAGCGAAGTGAAGCTCGAAAACGAAGCAGCCCAGTCCACCAACGCCCTCGGCCCCCTGATCGGGGTGGCGCGCGAGGACTTCGTCAGCGCCGTCGCGCTGCTGCTGCGCGAGACCGCGTCCGATCCTTCGCGCTTCATCCGGCATTCGACCGCGATGGCGCAGGACATGGTCAAGATCATGACCGGCAAGAGCGATCTCGCCCCCGATCCCAAGGACAAGCGGTTCATGGACCCGGCCTGGCAGTACAACCCCTTCTTCCGCGCCGGCGCGCAGTACTACCTCGCCGTGCAGAAGGGGATGAAGGGCTGGCTCGAGGAGCTCGAACTCGACGAGCTTGAAAGAAACCGTGCGAACTTCATCGCCAACATCATCTTGGACGGGCTTGCCCCCACCAACTCGCTGATCGGCAACCCGACCGCGCAGAAGCAGATCATCAACTCGGGCGGCCTCAGCCTCATCAAGGGCCTCCAGAACGCCTACAACGATCTCGTCCACAACAAGGGCATGGTGAGCCAGGTCGACAAGCGCCCCTTCAAGCTGGGCGAGAACATCGCGACCTCGAAGGGCAATGTCGTCTACCGCGACGAGATCATGGAGCTGATCCAGTACGCCCCCACCACCGAGGAGGTCTACCGGATCCCCCAGCTGACCGTCCCGCCGCAGATCAACAAGATGTACATCAACGACCTGTCGCCGGATAAGTCGGTGATCAAGTGGCAGGTCGACAACGGCATCCAGACCTTCGTCATCTCCTGGCGCAACCCGACCAAGGAGCAGGGCAAGTGGGGCATGGCCGACTATATCGCTGCCTGCGAGAAGGCATTGGAAGTGGTCTCGGCGATCACCGGTTCGGACAAGGTCAACGTCTCGGCCGGGTGCTCGGGCGGGCAGACCGCCTCGGTGCTGGCCTCGAAGCTCGCCGCGACCGGCAACCCGATCCTCGGCACGCTGACGCTGATGGTTTGCGTGCTCCATCCCAAGCCGACCGACATCGAGGCCGGCTCGCTGGTCAGCGAGAACGGGATGCAGCTCGCCCGCCAGCGCGCAATGAAGGCGGGCGTGATCAAGGCCGACGACCTCGCCCGCGGCTTCGCGTGGCTGCGGCCCAACGACCTCATCTGGAACTATGTCATCAACAACTATCTGCTCGGCCAGGACCCGCCGGCCTTCGACGTCCTGTTCTGGAATGCCGATGCGACCAATCTCTCGGCGAGCCTGATGGGCGACTTCCTGACGCTGTTCGAGACACTGGCCTTCACCAGGAAGGGCGAGGTCGAAATGGCCGGGCACAAGGTCGATCTCTCCAAGGTCACCGCCGACCTCTTCATCCTCGGCGGGGTGACCGATCACATCACCCCGTGGAAGGCGACCTATCGTTCGACCCAGCTGTTCGGCTCGAAGGACGTGACCTACGTGCTCTCGCAGAGCGGGCACATGCAGGCTATCCTCAACCCGCCGGGCAATCCCAAGGCCAAGTATTTCGTCCAGAAGAAGCCCGGCAAGCTCCCGCCCACCGCGGACGAATGGCTGCAGGGCGTCGAGGAGGTCAAGGGTAGCTGGTGGCCGCTGTGGATGGAGTGGGTGCAAAAGCGTTCGGGCGACAAGAAGCCCGCCCCTGCCGCGCTCGGAAACGATACGTACCGCCCCCTCGAAGCGGCCCCGGGACTCTACGTCGTCGAAGAAGTCTGATACAGCGCCCCCGCAGCACAGGCCCTGCGGCATCTCCGTGAGGCCTCGCGCAATGCTTGTGGGCGCGCCCGCTATGGGATCGGCGAGCGCGCCCAACCCGCCCCGCGAAGGGCGGAAGAAAGGAAGAATTCCCGTGACCAATCCGATGGACGATGCCCTCGTCACCCTCGAACAGGTGGGCGGCCGGACGCTACGGACTGCGGCCTGGCGGCTCGACATGCCCTCCGACCACCTGCCGATCCTGTTCTTCAACGGCATCGGCGCGAACATCGAGGCGGTCGCCCCGCTGGCAGCGGCCTTGCCGGAACGCGGCTTCATCATGTTCGACATGCCGGGCACGGGCGAATCGCCCGATCCGCTGGTGCCCTACAACCCCTTCACGATGAGCTGGACCGCAGCCCAGCTGCTTGACAGGTTCGGGCTCGACGAGGTCGACGTGATGGGCGTCTCGTGGGGCGGCGCGATGGCGCAGCACTTCGCGCTCCAGCACCCGGGCCGGACCCGCCGCCTGACGCTGATCGCGACCACGCCGGGTATGCTGATGGTGCCGGGCAACCCCGCCGCCTTCACCAAGATGGCCGACCCGCGCCGCTACATCGACCCCGAGTTCATGAACGAACACTTCGCCACGCTCTATGGCGGGGTCGACAAGGACGGGGCGGAGTACCAGAAGGACAGCCACATCGGCCGCCTCAAGCCGCCCTCCCCGCGTGGCTACATGTACCAGCTGATGTGCATGATAGGCTGGACGAGCCTCCCGGCGCTGCCCTTCCTCAAGAAGGAGACGCTGATCATGATGGGCGAGGACGACCAGATCGTGCCGCTCGTCAACGGCAAGATCCTGCAAGCGATGATCCCGCATTCGCGGCTCGAGGTCTTCGAGGGCGGCGGGCACCTGTTCCTGCTCACCCACGCCGACGAGAGCGTGGCGGTGATCCGCGACTTCCTCGACATGGCCGCCAGCCCGCGCGAGCGCGATCGCGAGGCGAAGCGCGCGGCGGCCTGAGGCTAGCTTACCACGACCCCGCGCCAGAAGGCGATGCGGCCCTTGATCTCGGCGGCAGCAGGCTTGGGCTCGGGATAGTACCAGGCCGCGTCCGGGTTGGTTGCCCCGTTCACGGTGATGCTGTGGTAGTGGGCGGTCCCTTTCCACGGGCAGTGGGTGGTCGTGGCGGTGTCGGTCAGCACGGCGGGATCGACTGCGTCCCTCGGGAAATAATGGTTGCCCTCGACCACCACGGTCGCATCGCTCTCGGCGATTACCGCGCCGTTCCATGTCGCCTTGACCATTTCGCGTTCTCCTCGCGTCCTATTCGCCGCGGCTGACGCCGCACTGGCCCGCCTTGGGCAGCCGTCCCGCCTCGGCCAGTGCGGCCGCCGCTTCGCGCGGGCGGTCGGTGGCCAGAATGTCGACGCCCTCCTTGCCGAGTTCCGCATAGCGTTCATCCATCCCGTAGCGATCGATCACCGCGTCGATCGAACGCGGCGGGCGGCCCAGCGTGCCGAAGATCACCTCGATATTCTGCTGGTCGAGCTCGCGGTAGAGCTCCGGCCGCGGCAGGCGGGTGCCGGTGAAGGCGAGCATCCGATCCTCGGGGATGCCCGCCGCCTTCAGTGCGGCCACATCCTCCGGCGCATCGACCGAAACCGACAACAGCATTTCCGGCGCGGCGCGGTGCAGGGCGGCGGCCTGTTCGACTGAGTAGGCGATCAGGATGACACTCTTCTCCATCCCCGCCGCCCGGATCGCGGCGGCGACCTTGTCGTAATCTGCCGAACGCTTGAAATCGATCTGGAGCACGGTGCGCCCCTTCGCCCAGGCCAGCGCCGCGTCCAGCCTGGGGATACCATAGGGCGTGACCCAGCCCCAATTGTCCCTGAGTTTCAATTGACTGAGCATCGCCCAGGTTTGGGAGGCAGCCTCCCCGGTGCCGGTGGTCGTGCGGTCGAGCCGGTCGTCATGGAGCAGGAACAGAACGCCATCGACGCTCTGGCCGACATCGACCTCCATGATCGCAGGCGCGGCCATCAGCAGCGCGTCCATGGTGGGTATGGCATTCTCCGGCAGGCCCGGAGTCGGCCCGCCGCGATGGGCGGAAATGAGCGTCTGCCCGGCGGCCTCGAAACAGTCGAGCATGGCGGCAAGATCGCTCTCCGGCGCGAGACGCCAGGCGCCCTGATCCTGCGCGGCGAGCGGGGCGGCAAGGGCGGCGAATCCAACAAGTCCTACAAATCCTGTGCGAAAATGTTTGGTCAGACCCATTTTTCTTGCCCTTGCCTTCGGATACACGGCATCAACTTGCACCGGGCCCCCTTGTAGGGCCACCCGGTTTGCGACATCCTTGCTCCCATAAGGGAGAGAGCAGATGGCGCAATATGACCTGATCATCCGGGGCGGAACGATCGTCGACGGGACCGGCAGCCCGGGTTTCACCGGCGATGTGGCGATCAGTAACGGCCTCATCGTCGCCGTCGGCCGGGTCGAGGGCAGCGCCGCCGAGGAGATTGACGCCGCCGGCAAGGTCGTCGCCCCCGGCTTTGTCGACATCCACACCCATTACGACGGGCAGGCCACCTGGGACCAGGAGATGGCGCCCTCGAGCTGGCACGGGGTGACGACGGTGGTGATGGGCAATTGCGGGGTCGGCTTCGCCCCGGCCCGGCCCGACCGCCATGAGTGGCTGATCAGCCTCATGGAGGGCGTCGAGGACATCCCCGGCACCGCGCTCGCCGAGGGGATCACCTGGGACTGGGAGACCTTCCCCGAATATCTCGACGCCTTGGAAAAGCTCCCCCGCACCGTCGACATCGGGACCCACGTCCCCCACGGCGCAGTGCGCGCCTATGTGCTGGGCGACCGCGAGCAGCCCGGCGCGGTGCCGACAGCCGAGGACATCGCCGCGATGAGCCGGATCGTCGAGGAAGGCGTGCGCGCCGGTGCGCTGGGTTTCTCGACGTCGCGCACCGTGCTCCACAAGTCGGTCGACGGCGAGCTCGTCCCCGGCACCACAGCGACGGCCGAGGAGCTGATCGCGATAGGCCGCGCAATGGGCCGCGCCAAGGCGGCGGGCGGCCATGCGGTGTTCGAGATCGCCAGCGACCTGAAGCGCGAATGGGACGAGTTCGGCTGGATGGGGCAATTGAGCCGCGAGGCCGGCATCCCCGTCACCTTCGCCGCGCTGCAATCCATCGCCAAGGAATTGCCGCTCGACGAACAGATCGCCGAAATGCGTGCCCAGAACGACAATGGCGCCAACATCGTCGCCCAGATCGCGCTGCGCGGCAACGGGATCGTCATGGCCTGGCAGGGCACCGTCCACCCCTTCCGCTTCCGCCCGAGCTGGATGGCGATCGCAGACCTCCCCTGGGAGGAGCAGCGGGCAAAGCTCCTCGATCCGGCCTTCAAGGCGCAGATGCTCGCCGAGCCCAACGACTACACCGATGCCCCCAAGGACATCGGCGGCGTCGTCATGGCGATCAGCATGGGCTGGAGCCTGCAATACGAGATGGACCCCGACTTCGACTACGAGCCGGGGCCCGAGGCGAGCATCAACGCCCGCGCGGCAGCGGCGGGTATCGCCCCGCAGGAATATGCCTATGACCTGCTGTGCCGGGACGAGGGGCGCGGGTTCATCTACCTGCCCATCCTCAACTACGCCGACGGCAATCTCGATTTCCTGCACCCGCTCCAGCACGCCGAGGACACGGTGAACTCGCTCTCGGATGGCGGCGCGCATTGCGGGACGATCTGCGACGCCGCCTCGCCCACCTTCATGCTCGAACACTGGGTGAAGGGCCGCCGGCGCGGGGAGCGGATCAGCCTCGAGCAGGCGATCAAGCGACAGTGCCGGGATACCGCGCGGCTCTACGGCCTCGAGGATCGCGGGGTGATCGCGCCGGGCTATCTCGCCGATCTGAACGTGATCGACATGGAGCGCCTGAAGCTCGGCAAGCCGTGGCTCGCCTTCGACCTGCCCGCCGGCGGCAAGCGGCTGCTGCAGAAGGCGGAAGGCTACGTTGCGACGATCAAGAGCGGGGTCGTCACCTTTGCCGAGGGGCAGTGGACCGGCGCCACGCCCGGCGGGCTGATCCGCGGACCGCAGCGCGTGGAACTGGCCGAGGCGGCGGAGTAGTCCGCCGCCCGATCAGGGCTCGATCACGATCCCCTTGGCCGGGTCGATCTGTCCGGCCACCATGCTGGTGAACACGGTGCGCGCAGCTTCCAGTCCCGGGTGCCGTTCGATCGCAATCGTGCCCTCGGCCGCCTTCAGGAACTGGCGCCAGGCGGCCGCTACGAGCTTGCCGCCCTCCTCGGCCCCGTGGGCCTTGAAGAAAGCGACCGCGTGGTCGGGGGCGAAGAACAGCTGCGGCTTGGGCCCCGGGAGCGGCTCGGCCTTCCCGAACACGCTGCGCGCTTCGATGTGCGTCGCGCCGACAAGCACCGAGTGCGCCAGCGCATCCTCGAAGTGGCGGTGAATACGCGCCAGCAGGTCGGCGTTGCCGGCAAAGTCGACGCTGACTGTCCGCAGCACCTCGAGCTTGTCGAGATCGTCATAGGCGACGACCTCATCATAGAGTCCACTCGCCTTGACGAAGGCGACGTTGCCCTTCGAGGTGAGGCCGATGCGCTTCACCTCCGGCGAGGTCTGGCGGGCGACGCTCGCGAGGCCCATCGCGGTCTTGGACGAGGCGCTCGTGACGACCAGCTGCTCGGCCCCGAACCAGTCCTGCCCCCGCAGGAAATACTCGATCAGGAAGCCGGTGCGGAACAGCGGGCCGAAGATCATCCGTTCCGCTTCGCGTCCGGGATCGTGCTCGGGGTCGGCGGCGAGACGCGTATAACTGTTGTAGACCGGGCTCATCGGCTGGCGGTGCGCAGCCATGTCGCTGAAACCACCCGCCGTCACCCGCCCTGGGAGCACATCCAAGTGGCTCGCCATCGGCAGATAACCATAGACCCGCTCGCCCACCGCAATATCGGGATGGCGGCTTTCGATCACCCGCGCATGGCCCCACATCGGCACGATGCCCATCCCGTCGGGTGCGGGGAAGAAGTCCCAGTACCGGAACCCGTCACCCACCACCGCATAGGTCACATTGTTGGCGGTGACCGAGAAGCTCTCGACCTGAAGCCGCACTTCGCCATCGCCCAGCGGGTCGAGCGGCACCTCGGTTAGCACAGCGTCCGTCAAGGCGCCCTTGCGGACGTGCACTTCGAACTTCCTATTCATGTCACCCCTCGGCCCCATCCAAAAAAGTACTGAAAGAACGTCTCCCGCCGCGCCGAACCGGGATCAAACCTAAAGTCTCTACTCGAATGCCTCCAGAAATTCCTTGTGATTCGAGCAAGCCATCCGATCCGGCAACGAGGAGGTCCGTCATTGCCGAACACCGCCGAATATGCCCAGTTTTCGCAGACAGCATGGAGCGCCATGAATATAGGAGCTTCATCCCCGGAGATGCGGGTCATTTGAGCGTGGGCTTGCGCGGGCTCAATTTCACCAGCCTCCAGCTTCGACGCGATATCGAAATACTGCCGCTTAAACTGTAGATGCTCACGCGCCTTCAACGACAAGCTGAAAACTAATTGAGCGAGAGCGAATAGCCCGATTGCAGCCGCGCCCAGCTTTTGAGCGGCCCCACCGAACACATCTGAGAAAGCGACAGCGCCCGTTGCAAGCACGCAGAAGTTGGTGACCCTGTCCCACCAATCGTAGAACGCCTCTCTATCCGAATGATACTTGCCATTCAGATATGCGCAGAACCGTGCTCGCTTGACCTCGTCGTCTAGGGACGGGTTGGAGGCCACTGCCGATCTTCCTTGATGCCAGGAGACGGAGGTGGCGGAGGAGGAGGCGGTGGCGGTGGCGGCGGAGGAGGAGGGGGCGGCGGTGTGGGTTCTCTTGCCATCGTGAGTCTCCTTCTTTTACACCCGCATCGGCATCAGCACGTAGAGCGCGCGCGAGCTGTCGTCCTCGCGGATCAGCGTCGGCGCGCCGGCGTCGGCGAGGTGCAGTTCCACCGTGTCGCCGTCGATCTGGCCGAGGATGTCCTTGAGGTAATTGGCGTTGAAGCCGATCTCGAGTCCCTCGGCACGGTATTCGGCCGCCAGTTCCTCGGCCGCGGTGCCGTTGTCGGGCGAAGTGACGGAAAGCGTCACGCGGTCGTTGTCGAGCCCGATCTTGACCGCGCGGGTCTTCTCGGTGGCGATGGTCGCGACGCGATCCACGCCCGAGTAGAACAGCTTGGGATCGACCTTCAGCAGCTTGTCGTTGGCGGTCGGAATCACGCGGCTATAGTCGGGGAAGGTCCCGTCGATGAGCTTGGAAGTGAGCACCACCCCGCCCTCGCCGCCGAGCGTGAAGCGGATCTTGCTCGCCGAAAGGTCGATCAGCACGTTGCCGTCGAGCGTCTCTTCGAGGAGCTTGCGCAGCTCGCCCACCGCCTTGCGGGGCACGATCACGTCAGGCATCCCCGCTGCGCCTTCCGGCCGCGGCAGGGTGAAGCGCGCGAGGCGGTGGCCGTCAGTGGCGGCGGCCTTGAGCAGCGGCTCGTCCTCGTCGGTCACGTGGAGGAAGATGCCGTTCAGGTAGTACCGGGTCTCTTCGGTCGAGATCGCGAAGCGGGTGCGATCGATGAGCTCGGCGAGCATGCGTGCCGGCAACTCGAAGCTGGTCGGCAGGTCGCCCTCGACGATCACCGGGAAGTCGTCGCGCGGGAGGGTCGGCAGCTTGAAGTTCGAGCGGCCCGCCTTGACCTCGAGACGGTTTTCGCTGGTGGTGAGGCTGACCTGGCTGCCCTCGGGGAGCTTCCGCGCGATGTCGAACAGCAGGTGCGCCGAGACGGTGATCGCGCCGGGTTGGTCGACCGACGCCGCCGCCATGGTCTCGACCACCTGGAGATCGAGATCGGTCGCCATGACGCGCACCGAGTTGGCGCCGTCAGCGTCGATCAGCACGTTCGAAAGGATCGGGATGGTGTTGCGGCGTTCCACCACCGATTGAACATGGGAAAGGCACCGCAGCAGCGTCGCGCGTTCGATCGTGGCCTTCATCGCTTGTCCCTATCGTTCCTGTCTGTGGCGAAAGGGCGCAGGAATCGCCCCGAGACGCCGGAAATTGCGCCAAAACCTTAGCGCAGGCGCACAAACGGGCAAGTTGGCGGCTTTGCGAGGGGCGACTCCGTTGGGGATAAGGGCGCGCCTGTGCGCTGCCGCCCCGTTCAGAGCATCGCCATGCCGCCGTTGACGTGCAGGGTCTCGCCCGTGACGTAGGCCGCCTCGCGGCTGGCGAGAAAGGCGACCGCGGCGCCGATCTCGCTCCCCTCGCCCATTCGGCCCATCGGAATGCGCCCGTTGATCGCGGCCTGCTGCTTCTCGTCAAGGGCCGCGGTCATGGCGGTGCGGATGAAGCCGGGGGCGACGCAGTTGGCGGTGATCCCGCGGCTCGCCACTTCCTGCGCGAAGGCCTTCGTCATGCCGGTGAGCCCCGCCTTGGCGGCGCAGTAGTTCATCTGGCCCGGATTGCCGGTTGCCCCCACCACGCTGGTGATGTTGACGATGCGCCCGAAGCGCGCCTTCATCATCGGCTTGGCGCTCGCGCGCATCAGGCGGAAGGCAGCCTCGAGGTTGATGCGGATCACCTGGTCCCACTCCTCGTCCTTCATCCGCATGCCAAGGTTGTCGCGGGTGATGCCAGCATTGTTCACGAGGATGTCGACTGACCCGAGCGTGTCGAGCATCGCCGGAATCAGCTCCTCGACCTGCGTCTGATTGCCGAGATCGCAGGTGATCTCGACATGGCCGTCGTGGTCATGGTGGGCGTAGGTCTGGTTCAATTCGTCGCGGAACGCGCGCAGCTTTGCCGCATTGGAGCCCGACAGCGCGAGCCGCGCGCCCTGGCTCGCAAGCGCATGGGCGATGGCCGAACCGATCCCCCCCGAGGCGCCGGTGATGAGAGCGTTCATTCCTTGCAGCGAAAACATCACGCGATCTCCTTCGCGAAAGCCTCGAGGTCGTGCATCGTCACGAGGCTGGTCACCTGCGCCTCGCGGTCCGTGCGGGCAACCATCGGCCCAAGCACCCTGCCGCCCAGTTCGACGAAGTGTTCCACGCCGCCCGCCCGCATGGCAAGCACGCTTTCGCGCCAGCGCACCCGGGCCGTGACCTGCTCGACGAGGAGCGCACGCTCCTCCTCGGGGTCGGTGACGGGGGCGGCAGTGACGTTGGCATAAAGCGGCAGCGCGAAGGCTCCGGGCGGCGTCGCGGCGAGCGCGTGAGCCATGCGCTCGGCGGCGGGCGCCATCAGCGAGGAGTGAAAGGGCGCCGAGACGTTGAGGATCATGCCGCGCTTGATGCCGTGCTCCTTGGTCAGCGCCACGGCGCGCTCGATCGCGGCGGTGTGGCCCGAGAGCACCACCTGCGAGGGATCGTTGTCGTTGGCGATCTCGCACACCTGACCCTGCGCCGCGGCCTCGGCGAGTGCCTTGGCCTGCTCGACATCGGCGCCGAGCAGCACCGCCATCGTGCCCTCGCCGACCGGCACCGCCGCCTGCATTGCCCAGCCGCGCAGCTTCAACAGGCGCGCGGTGTCGGCGAGCTTGAAGGCGCCGATCGCGGCAAGCGCGGTGTATTCGCCGAGCGAGTGGCCCGCGACGCAGTGACCGTGCTCGGCAAGCTTCACTCCGAAGTCGCGCTCGAGCACGCGCAGCGTGGCGAAGGCGTTGGCCATGATCGCGGGCTGGGCGTTCTCGGTGAGGGTGAGCCGTTCCTCGGGCCCGCCCTTCATCAGCGCGAAGAGGTTCTGACGGAGCGCCTCGTCGACCTCGCCGAACACCTCGCGCGCGGCCGCGCTCGCTGCGGCGAGTTCGGCGCCCATGCCGACCTTCTGGCTACCCTGCCCCGGAAAAATGAACGCGCGCATTCTGGCGATCCCCGCTTGTCGTGTTTTGGCGGGCGCCGTTACGTCCGTGCGGGCGGACTGGCAAGGCCGAAGGGCACAACCCTGTTGGCAGAGGTGTGCCCGATCAGCGCGCGGCCGAGGTAGGGCACGCCCATCCGGTCGCACCAGAAGCGGGCGATGTCCTCCTCGCCCTGGCCGAATTCGAAAGCGTTCTCCGGCACGTCGGTCACGAAGCCGAGCCGCAGCCCCTTGAGCCGCGGGAGGGTCCCGGCGAGGTGGAAGAACAGGCGGTCGATCGAATACATGTATTCCGAGACCTCCTCCACCATCAGCACGTGGCCGGTGAGGTCGGGCATCAGTCCAGTGCCGGTCATCATCGCCAATGTGATGAGGTTGAAGGCGGCGACCGGAGTAACGCCGTCGACGCTGGGTTCGACCCCGCTCGTGTCGCCCTGAAGCCAATCGAGGACCCGCCTGATCCCCTCCTTACCCCCCTCCGAGCGGGCGCTGACCGGCATGTGACCATGCACGGATTGGCCGATTTGCGCACGGTAGAGCGCGGCGAGAAGGTAGCCGCAGTCGGAAAAGCCGACATAGGTCTTGGCCCGCGCCGCGCGGTTCATCTGCTGGACCGCGGCCTCGGCGATGCGGTTCGAGCCGTAGCCGCCCTTGGCGAACCACACGACGTCGAAGGCCGGATCGTTCGCGCATTCGAGGAGCGCGCTGAGGCGCCTCAGGTCGTCGCCCGCGAAGTGCCCGGCGCGCTCGAAGCATTGCGGGTGAAAGGTGACGCGGTGCCCCGGATACTCCGACGCCACCAGCGCCTCGAGCGCCGCCTGGTGCTCGGGCCCGATCGGGGTGGCCGGTGCGCAGATCGCGATATTCGTCATGGGGTCCAGCCTATGGCGCTTGTCAGGGGGCGTGCAAGCCAATAACCAAGCCCCCTTATGGATAACGGGGTCGAGGCCAGGCCGCTCAAGGGGCGGCCGCTGTTCTTTTGCGGCATCGGCGGATCCGGGATGCTCCCGCTCGCGCAGATCGCCCATGGGCTCGGCCACCCGGTGGCGGGCTCGGACCGCAGCCGCGACCAGGGGCGCACGCCTGAAAAATTCGCCTGGATGGAGGCGAGCGGCTTCGCGCTCTTCCCGCAGGACGGCAGCGGGGTCACCTCGCCGGACCAGGTGCTGATCGCCTCGGCCGCGATCGAGGACACGGTGCCCGAAGTCGCCCGCGCCCGCGAACTGGGCTGCGAGCGGCTGAGCCGCGCCGAGCTCCTCTCGCGCCTGTTCAACACGGCGCACACGTCGGTCGCGATCGCCGGCACCTCGGGCAAGTCGACCGTCACCGGCATGATCGCGTGGATCCTGACACAGGCGGGCCGCGATCCGACGGTGATGAACGGCGCGGTGATGAAGAACTTCGTCTCGCCCGAGAAGCCCTATGCGAGCGCCCGGATCGGGGGCGCCGAGGTGTTCGTCAGCGAGGTGGACGAGAGCGACGGCTCGATCGCGCTCTACCGGCCCACAGTGGGCGTGCTGCTCAACGTCAGCCTCGATCACAAGAGCCTGGAGGAGCTGCGCGTCCTGTTCGGCGACTACCTTGCCGTCTCGGGCACGGCGGTGGTCAACCTCGACAGCGCGGAAGCCGCGCAGCTGGCTGCGCGCGCGGGCAGCACGATCACCTTCGGGGTCGAGGCGGCGCACGCCGACCTCACCGTCGGACGCGGCACGATCGTCCAGACGGGGCGCGGAGTCGAGGCGGTGGTGCGCGACAACCGCTCGGGCGAGAGCTTTGCCTTGCGCGTGCCGATGCCGGGCCTCCACAACCTCGCCAACGCGCTGGCTGCCATTGCCGCAGCGAATGCGGCAGGGGTCGGCGTCGAGGAAGCTGCGGCGGCACTGGGCAGTTTCGCCGGCCTCGCGCGCCGCTTCGACGTGATCGGCACCTCGCCCTCCGGCATCACCGTGATCGACGACTTCGGCCACAATCCCGAGAAATGCGCGGCGACCCTGCGCACTCTCAAGGCCACGCCCGGGCGGGTGATCGCCTTCTTCCAGCCCCACGGCTACGGCCCCTTGCGCCAGATGGGCGAGGAGCTTGCCGAGACCTTTGCCCGCGAACTCGGGCCGGGCGACATCACCATGATGTGCGATCCCGTCTATTTCGGCGGCACGGTCGACCGCAGCGTCGGCAGCGAGCGCATCGTCGAGTTGATCCGCGCCGCCGAGGGCCATGCCGAGCACATCGCCTCGCGCGAGGCCTGTGCGACACGCATCCTCGCTCTCGCCCGCCCGGGCGACCGGATCGCGGTGATGGGCGCGCGCGACGACACCCTGACGGAGTTCGCGCGATCGCTGCTCGCCCGCCTGCCCTGAGCCTTTACGCCCGCGCTGCGCGCCATGCATGGCGGATGCTCGGCGTCACGGGGCTGGCGATGCTGCTGGTGCTGACGGTCGACCGCTTCTACGGCCACTCCTCGCTCGCCTTTGCCGCCGCCATCGTCATGCTGGTGCTCGCGAATGCGCCGATGCTGCGCTTCAATTGTCCGCACTGCGGAAAGAACGCCTTCTTCCGCGGCGTCTTCGTGGTCCCCTGGCCGAACCGCACCTGCACGCGCTGCGGGCTCGACCTGGCCGCCGATCCTTCGCAAAATCGCTGATGGATGAGGGGCGCAGGGGCCGTTAGCCTCATGGCCATGCACCCGCGCGACTTCTCCCTCGACTCGCTGCTGGCGAACTGCGCTCAGCGGCATGCCCACCGCCTCGCCACGGTCGACGGCACCCAGCGCCTGACGTGGGCACAGCTCGACGCCCGCGTCACCAACCTCGCACGCTGGCTTTTGGCCCGCGGGATCGGCCCCGGCGACCGCATCGCGATCCTTATGACCGACGGCGCACCGTTCCTCACCACCCTGCTCGCCGCCGCCCGGATCGGGGCGATCAGCGTGCTGCTCAACTGGCGCCTTGCGCCTGCCGAGATCGCCTGGATCTGCGGCAATGCCGAGCCTGCCATGACTTTCGTCAACCCGCGCTTCGCACACCTCCTCGCCGAGGCCGCGGCGGGCGAGGTGCACGAGGTCGACGAGGGCCATGCCGCCGACGGATTTTTCGAGACTGCCGCCTCGCGCGCCCTCGCCCCGGTGCCCCACGCCTACGACCTCGCGCTGGGCCTCGCCCCCGATCGCCCGTTCTACATGATGTACACCAGCGGCACGACCGGGCGCCCAAAGGGCTGCCTCCAGGCCGGGAGCGCGGTCGCGGCCTCGGCGCTTGGGTTCGCGCAGCACCGGCGCTTCACGGCGGACGAGGTGCTGCTCTCGGTCAACCCGCTCTTCCATGTCGTCGGCATGCAGCAGGTCGCCGCGATGCTCGCCTGCGGGGGCACCAGCGTCTTCGCGGGGCGCGACGACGACAATGCCGCGATCCTCGAGCTCGTCCACCGCGAGGGCTGCACCACCACCAGCGCCTTCCCGACGATCTGCTTTCCGTGGCAGGCGATGAACCCGGTGCGCGAGGGACGGATGCCGCTCACCAACTACACGGGCGGCGCCGGCATGGGCCGCCCGCAGATGTACGCGTTCATCGAAACCGACTGGGACGCCCGCGTCGTGGGCGGCTACGGCCAGACCGAGATCTGCGGCTTTGCGACGTTCATCGACTACCCCGACATGCTCGAAGCCCCGCGCTCGATCGGCTGGACCCTGCCGCACGTGACGATGACCGTGCTCGACCCCGAGGGCAATCACCTTCCCCCCGGCGAGGAAGGCGAGCTGTGCCTGCGCGGCCCGTCGGTGATGCTGGGCTACTGGCGCAACGAAGAGGCCACCGAGGCCGCGCTCGGCCAGGGCTGGCTGCGCACAGGCGACCTCGGCACGATGGACGAGCGCGGGCGCGGCTACCTGCTGGGCCGCGCCAAGGAGCTCATCAAGACCGGCGGCGAAAACGTCTACCCGGCCGAGGTCGACGCGATCTTCGCCGCCATGCCCGAGGTCGCCGACGCGGGCTGCTGCGGCGTGCCCGACAAGCAGTGGGGGGAGGCGGTCAAGGCATTCGTGGTGCTGAAGCCGGGCCACGACCTGACCCGCGAGGAGATCACCCGGCGCTTCAAGGACAAGATCGCCGGCTACAAGCGCCCGCGCTACATCGAGTTCGTCGATGCGCTCCCGCGCGATCCGATCGGCAAGCTGCTGCGCCGCGAGCTGTCCGCTCGGCCGGTGACCCCCGACCAGGCGGCCTAGAGCGCCGTAACCGACACGCTCTGGCTGCGGAAATAGAGCGGCCCGAAGGCGGTGAGGAAGGCGACGTCGCCGCTGTCGCGGCCGATGCCGATCTTGGCCATCTCGGCCTCCTTCGCCATCCCAGTCGCGTCGACGAGGTGCCACTCGCCGCCGAGGAACACTTCCGCGACCGCGTGGAAATCGGGCGGCTTGACCCCCGGCGCATAGACGCTCGCATAACGCGCCGGGATCTCGCCGGCGCGCGCCAGGGTGATAAGCAGGTGCGCATAGTCGCGGCACACGCCCTGGCCCGAATGGAAAGTGTCGACCGCCGTCGTCTCGAAACTGCTCGAACCCGGCGTGTAGGCGAGGTGCCCGGCCACCCAGTCGCGCATCGCGGCGAGCTTCGCGCCGCCCTCGAGGTACCCGAAGCGCTCGTTCACGAAATCGGTGAACTGGTGCGAGGGGCAATAGCGCGAGGGCAGGAGGTATTGCACCGTCTCGCCCGGCAGGCGGTGCGGCGGGAGCGCGGGGAGCGTCGCGACGTCGCGGACGATCCGCTCGATGCTGACCACGGCGCGGTAGTCGACCTTGAGCTCCATGTCCTTGCGCAGCCAGATGCGCTCGCCGATCATGTCCTGCGCCGGCACGCGCGCGAAGTGCTCGCATGGGGAGAGCTGGAGGTGCGCCGCCTCGATGCGCTGCTCGGGGATCGCGGCTGCCTCGATCTGCATGAGCAGGTCGCAGACGCGCGAGAGGCCGTAGTCGAGCTGGACGTGGATCTGGAGGCGCAAGAAGAAGGTTCCGACCGGGCCAGGGCCGCCGATTCATC
>JBJTSG010000147.1:0-4326 GCA_046076505.1 Erythrobacter sp.
ATGCGCCTCCTCACCTTCGCGCGCGCGGCGGCGGGCGAGCTTGCCGATACCACGATCTGGGCGCGCTTCGTCCAGCCGAGCGCGCTGGTCTGGGCCGCCGACGACGCCGCCCGCCGGGAGGTCATTGACGCCGTCGCCGCCGCAGCGCGCACGGCCGCTCGGCTGGCCGCCGCGCTGGGGCCGGTCAGCGGCACCGCCGAGGGCTACTGGCGGGCGCTGTTCCGCGCGACCTTCGCGGCCGAGTTCCGGGTCGAGAAGCAGGGGCGCGAGAACGACATCCTGTCGGTCAATGCCGCGCATTTCGCCGGGCTCCTGCCGCTCGCGCTCGAGGCGGCGGGGATCGCTCCCGGCCAGCACGGCACCATCCTGACCCCGCGCCTGCTCCCCGCCGAGCGGACGCGCATCCTTGCGTGGTGGGCACGGCGGCGGCGGCTCGGCAAGCCGCTCAACATCGTCAGGCTCTTGAAGGCGAGCACCACCTTCGAGGGCGCCGCGCGCTATGCCGCGTGGAAGATCGAACGCCACACCGGGATGCCGGTCCAGCTTTCGCCGCTTGGCGAGCGCTTCCCGCTGCTCGCCGCGCCGCGGGTACTGTGGAACCTCGGCCGGCACCGCCGCCGGGCGAAGCGGGACGGGTGAAGCGGCCTACTGGTACTGCACCGCGATGGTCATGCGGGTCACGCCCGGCCCGGCGCTGAAGCGCGCCTTGTCGACGCCCGGGGGACGCGGAACGACACCGAGGAAGCTCCCGAACTTGACGTTGTTCGACACGCCCGCGCCGTCGGTCGAGAAATCGGTGTCGCGGTTGCCGTTGGCATCGTGCTGCACGGTGATCGCGTAGTCGCCTGCCGCCGGCAGCGGGATGCAAACCGTGGTCGTGCCCTGCCGCGGCCGGGTCTCGATGCGGTGAATGTAGCGCCGGCTCTTCAGCCAGTCGCTGCTGCGCGCGTAGTAGGTGCGCACGAACAGGTTGCCCGATGAGGACTTGAGCCCCGTCACCTCGAGCCGCACCGCCGGGCCCTTGCCGGCGGCGCACTGGCTCATGTCGTTGCCGATCTTCGAGCCCAGCACGACCGGCGCCGCGGCAGCGGGCGCGGCGGCGAGCGCGCCGGCACCCAGCGCCAGCGCGGCGCGGCGACGAAGCGGAACATGGAAAGCGATTGGGGGCATCGGGTCTCTTTCGCGGATCATCTTGCCGGAGAGGCAGGGTGGCGGGCGCCAATGGGACCTGTGCGCTGAATTGCGCCTTAATCCATGAAAGGCCTCGCGTTCACGGTGGATAAGGGGGGCGCGGCGCCTTGTCCCGCGATTCGCCGCCGACCTATGGCTGTGAGAGCGTCGCAAGAGGGGCACGTACCGCCAGCACAATGCCGCAACCCTTGATCTCTCCCTCGATTCTCTCGGCCGACTTCGCGCGGCTCGGGGAAGAGGTGCGCAGCGTCGATGCGGCGGGGGCGGACTGGATCCACATCGACGTCATGGACGGGCATTTCGTGCCCAACATCACAATCGGCCCCGACGTCATCAAGGCGCTGCGCCCGCATTCGGCCAAGCCCTTCGATGTCCACCTGATGATCGCGCCGGTCGACCCCTATCTCGAGGCTTTCGCCGAGGCCGGAGCGGACATCATCACCGTCCACCCCGAGGCGGGGCCGCACATCCACCGCACGCTCCATGCGATCCGGGCGCTGGGCAAGAAGCCGGGCGTCGTCATCAACCCTGGTACGCCCGTGGAGGTGCTCGACAACATCATGGACATGGTCGACCTCGTCCTAGTGATGAGCGTCAATCCCGGCTTCGGCGGACAGAGCTTCATCCCCTCGCAGCTCGAGAAGATCGCCCGCATCCGGTCGATGATCGACCGCACCGGCCGCGCCATTCACCTCGAGGTCGACGGCGGGGTCAATGCGGAAATCGCGCGGCAATGCGTTGCGGCCGGCGCCGATGTGCTGGTCGCGGGTTCGGCGACCTTCAAGGGCGGGCCGGAGCACTACGCCGCGAACATCGCCGCGCTCAAGGGATCGGCAGGCTGATGGCGACGCTCCTGCGCACCCCCGCCTCCGCCCGCGCCGAGGCGCTGGTCGAGCGGATCGGCGATGCGCCGCTGCTGCCGCTCGCGGCTGTGCCCGAACCCGGCGTCGAGCCTGCGCCGCCCGCACCCGAGGAGCCCTCGCGCGCGCTCGCCCTGTCCGATGTCATCGCCGTCAAGTCCGGCCCCGGCGAAGCGCTGATCCGGCTCGCCTACCGGCTCGGGGTTCCCGGCCATGCCCTCAGCCAGCCCTTCCGCCGCCCGCAGGCGCTGCGGCTGCTGGCGACGGTCGAGACCCCCAACCGCGGCGACCGCGCGGCGGGCACGGCCCTGCGTGCGGGGCACTTCCTCGTCCACGGGGTGCGCCTCCCCATCGCCAGCTTCGACTTCGCGCCCGCCGCCCGCCATGCCCCCGGCGTCGAGCGCGTGGTGCACGGCTTCAGCTGGCTCGCCGGCCTCGCCGCCGCCACCAGCCGCGCCGATGGCGCCGCGGTCGCCGAGCGGATCGCCACCCAGTGGCTGCGCGCCCATGCCGCGCCGGGCAAGGGCCCGGCGTGGGAGGTGGAACTGGCGGGCCTCCGGCTGCTGGCCTGGCTCGTCCACGCCCCGCTGGTGCTCGGCGGGCAGGACAAGGGCCTGCGCTCGCGCCTGCTCACCGCGATCGGCGAGACCGCCGGCTGGCTCGACAAGCGCGCCCCGCGCGAATCGGCGGGCCTCGGGCAGGTCGCGGCCTGGGCCGGGATCGTCGCCGCCGGGCTGCTGCTCCCCCACGGCAAGCCGAGGCGGCTCTATGGCGAGGCGGGCCTCGTCAAGGCGCTCGGCGACATGGTCGGCGAGGACGGCGGTGTGCTGTCGCGCTGCCCCGCCGCGCAGCTCGAAGCGGTCCGCGTGCTCACCGATCTTCTCGCCTGCTACGAGGCGATGAAGGTGACGCCCCCACCGGCGCTGGCAGTGATGCGCGAGCTGCTGGTGCCGCCGCTGCTCGCGATCCGGCACGGCGACGGGGCGCTCGGCAGCTGGCAGGGACAGGGCGCGATGTCCGCAGAGCGGGTCGCGGCAGTGATCGAGGCGTCGGGCGTGCGCACCCGCCCGCTCGCGCAGGCCGCCGGGTGGGGTTACACCCGCGCCAAGGCCGGCGACACGCTCCTTCAGTTCGACACCGCCCCGCCGCCGCGCGCCAGGCACGCGCGAACGGGGTGCGCCTCCACGCTTGCCTTCGAGCTCAGCGACGGGCCGCAGCGGATCGTCGTCAATTGCGGCGGCGCGGCGCTCGCGGGCGGGCAGGTCCCGGCGCGGATCGGTCAGGGGCTCAGGGCCTCCGCCGCTTTCTCGACGCTGGTGCTCGACAACGCGAACTCCACCGCCGTCCTCCTCCACGGCCAGCTCGGCAAGGGTGTCGAGACCGTGGAGCTAGAGCGCCGCACGGTGCCTGCACGCGGACGGCAGGCGACCCGCATTGAGGCCGCACACGACGGCTATGCCGGTCGCTTCGGCCTCACCCACCGGCGCATCCTGACGCTGTCGGCCGACGGCACCGAACTGGCAGGCGAGGACATCCTCGTGCCCTCGAGCAAGAACGGCAAGCGCGGCAAGATCGGCTTCGCGATCCGCTTCCATCTGGGGCGCGGGGTCGAAGTCCAGCTCTCCTCCGACAAGCGCGGGGCGAGCCTTCTGCTGCCCGACGGACGGCTCTGGCAATTCCGGCTCGGCGGGGATAGGGCGGGCGCCGGCGAGATCACCCTGCACGCCGAGGACAGCCTGTGGGTCGACGGCGACGGCCGGCCCCATGCCACCGAGCAGCTGGTGATCGAGGGACTGGCATTGCGCAGCGGGGGACAATTCTCCTGGCTGCTGAGGAAGACAGGATAGAAATTCCGATGAGCGACAACGTGATCCGCCGGGCGCTGCTGTCAGTGTCCGACAAGACCGGTTTGGCGGACCTCGGCCGCGCGCTCGCGGAGCGCGGGGTCGAGCTGGTCAGCACCGGCGGCACGGCCAAGGCCCTGCGCGACGCCGGCCTCGCGGTGAAGGACGTGTCGGACCTGACCGGCTTTCCCGAGATGATGGACGGGCGGGTCAAGACCCTGCATCCCAAGGTCCACGGCGGCCTTCTCGCCCTTCGCGACAACCCGGAACACGTCGCCGCGATGGAAGCGCACGGCATCGGCGCAATCGACCTCGTGGTGGTCAACCTCTACCCCTTCGAGGCCACGGTCGCGAAGGGCGCGTCGCGTGACGAGATCATCGAGAACATCGACATCGGCGGGCCTTCGATGGTGCGCTCGGCGGCGAAGAAC
>JBJTSG010000148.1:0-5517 GCA_046076505.1 Erythrobacter sp.
GACCGTTCGGCCGCCTACATCACCCGCTACCTCGCCAAGACCGTCGTCGCCGCGGGCCTCGCCACGCGCTGCACCATCCAGATCGCCTACGCGATCGGCGTGTCGAAGCCGCTGTCGCTCTATGTCGACACGCACGGGACCGGCACGGTGGGCGACGACAAGATCGAGGAAGCGATCCTCGGCATCGCGAAGCTCGGCGGGCTGACCCCGCGCTCGATCCGCACCCACCTCGGCCTCAACAAGCCGATCTACCGCCCGACCGCCGCCTACGGGCACTTCGGCCGCGACGCCGACGGTGATTTCTTCCCGTGGGAGCGTCTCGACCTTGTCGACGACCTGAAGACGGCGCTTGCCTGATTTTTTCGGGCACGGGGGCGGGCGTGACCTGCCCCCGGCTCCGGCGGCGCACAGGATTTTCTAGTCGTCGGCCCCGTGAATCGGAGAAGGCCGGTCCAGCGCAAGCTCGCCTTCCGAGAAAACGAAGGGGCTGCGGATTCCCGCCATCCCGCCGAGCTCGACGCGCAAGCCCCGGGCGATCACCTGCGGATCGGCGAAAACCTCGTCGAGCCGGTTGATCGGCCCCGCCGGAACGCCCGCCGCGTGGCAGGCCTCGAGCAACTCCTGCTTGCTCCAACCCTTCGTCGCGGCGGCGATTTCGGCGTCGAGGGCGGCAGCGTTCGCTGTCCGGCCGGCGTTCGCGACGAAGCGCGGGTCCTCGCAAAGATGCGAGAGCCCGAGCACACCCATCAGCTTGCGGAACAGCCCGTCATTGGCGGGCGCAAGGATCACGTGGCCGTCACTGGTGGCGAACACTCCGTAGGGCGCGACCTGCGCGTGGGCGTTGCCCATGCGGGGCGGGTTCTTCCCGGTGGTGAAGAAGGAACTCGCCTGGTTGGCGAGAAGACCCACCGAGCAGTCCAGCAGGCTCATGTCGACCTGCTGTCCCCGCCCTGTGCGGGCGCGCATCAGGAGCGCCGCCTGGATGCCGTTCGCGGCCCACAGGCCGGTCGTTAGGTCGCTGATCGAGACGCCCATCTTGACCGGATGCCCCTCAGGCTCGCCGGTCAGCGACATGAAGCCGCTCATGCCCTGGATCACGAAGTCGTACCCTGCCTCATGCGCGCGCGGGCCGGTCTGGCCGAAGCCGGTAATCGAGCAATAGACCAGCGCCGGGTTGGCGGCAGACAGGCTCGCATAATCGAGGCCGAACTTGGCAAGGCTGCCGGTCTTGAAGTTCTCGATCACGACATCGGCCTCGGTACACAGGGCGCGGATCCGGGCGAGGTCGTCGGCCTTGCCGAAGTCGGCGATGATCGAACGCTTCCCGCGATTGCAGGAATGATAATAGGCGGCCTCGCGGTGAACGCGGCCTTCGGCATCGGTGCGCTCGACCCAGGGCGGGCCCCACAGCCGCGTGCCGTCACCTTCGGGACTTTCGACCTTGATGACGTCCGCGCCCAGATCCGCCAGGATCTGCCCGCAGAACGGCCCTGCCAGCACCCGCGCCAGCTCGACCACCTTCAGCCCCGCCAGCGGCGCGTCGGGGTTGCGGGGTTCGTTCAGCCACATCGTCACTGACCCAGATGCCGGCGCAGGAAAGCCACGCTGTCGGTGAGCACCGGGCCCTTGCTGCGGAACGGCACGGAGAGCGCCATCACCACCTCCTCGTGGGTGAGCGGGCCGTAGTTCTTCACCTCCACCGCCGCGCCCAAGGCCTTGAGCTTGGCACCGAGGTTGTTCGCGTTCTTTACGCGGACCGTCTCGTCACCGTCAGAGGTGGCGAGCAGCAGCGCCGGCGCATCGGCACGGGCGAAGGTGATCGGCTGCGTCTCCTCCGGGCGCGGCCATTCGCTGAAGGCGGCGATGGCGCGGTCGGAGGTGAAGGGGTGGAAATCGTAAGGCCCCGACAGGCCCACGCCCGCCTTGATGAAATCGGGCGCGACCCCCGCCGCCGCGAGCCGCTTGGCATCGAGCGCCAGCATCACCGCCTGATAGGCTCCAGCCGAATGCCCCATAACCGCCACCCGCGCGGGATCGCCCTGATACTGCGCGACATTGTCCTGCACCCACCTGAGCGCCTCGGCCCCATCGTCGAGGAAGGCCGGGAAGCGCACCTGCGGCACCTTGCGGTAGTCGGGGATCACCACCAGGAACCCCTCCTTGGCGAGCGCCCGTCCGGCAAAGGCGTAGGAGGCCCGATCGCCCTTGGCCCAGCCACCGCCGTACCAGAAGATCACCACCGGCAGCGGCGCACCGCGCTGGTCGTTGGGTGCCCAAATGTCGAGGCTCTGGCCGTAGGTACCGAAGGGAACGCCGGTCGCCGCAGGGTAGGAGCCCTCGCGCCCGCCCATCAACTGGTCGTACCAGGAGAGCAGCCGCGGCGGCGGGGTCAGCGCCAGCGCACCACCCACCGCCGCCGCCAGCACCACGCCGCCGATCGCAAGCTTGCGCTTCATCCCGCGACGTAATGCGCAGTGGTGGTCGCCGCGATATCGGCCTCGGTCACGCCGGGGGCCATCTCGACGAGGCGGAAGGGCGAGGCGTGGTCGGGGCGCTGGAAGACGGCGAGGTTGGTGATGATCATGTCGACCACGCCCGCGCCGGTCAGCGGCAGGGTGCACTGGGGGATGAACTTGGGGCTGCCGTCCTTGGCGGTGTGGTCCATCACCACGATGATCTTCTTGACCCCGGCGACGAGATCCATCGCCCCGCCCATGCCCTTGATCATCTTGCCCGGGATCATCCAGTTGGCGATATCGCCATTCTCGGCCACTTCCATCGCGCCAAGAACGGTGAGGTCGATGTGCCCGCCGCGGATCATCGCGAAGCTCGTCGCGCTGTCGAAATAGGCCGAATGCGGCAGCTCGCTGATGGTCTGCTTGCCGGCGTTGATCAGGTCCGGGTCGACCTCGTCGTCATAGGGAAACGGACCGATCCCGAGCATCCCGTTCTCGCTCTGGAGCGTCACCAGCATCCCATCGGGAATGTGGTTCGCCACCAGCGTCGGGATGCCGATGCCGAGGTTGACGTAGTAGCCGTCCTTCAGCTCGCGGGCGGCGCGAGCCGCCATCTCGTCGCGGCTCCAGCCGGTGGGAATCGTGGTCATGGGGGTCTTGTCCTTACTTGCCGATCAGCGGTGCGACGAGGAACCACCCGTCGCCGATCAGTCCTTCGAGCGCGGCACCGGCCGCAGGCTTGCGCAGGTACTTGAAGCGGATGTCGAAATCGGTCCGTTCGTCCCCGGCGATGGCGACGATGCACGCAAACCCGCCGAGGCTCGACCTGCGCTGCTCTTTGGTGTCGGCCTCGTCGCGGCGCAGCGAGAGGATGTCCTGCCCGCGCGGATCGAGCCCTGACTGCTCCAACGCGGTGCGCACGGCACCCGAGCGTTCGGCCGCGACGTCGGACATCCACGTGATCTCCACCCCCGCCTCGCGCAGGACCTGGAGCCCGAGCGCGAGGCCTGGCAGCTTCTCGGGATTGGCGGGGGCGGCAAACCGTTCCCCTGCCGGGTCAAGGTCGATCACCGCCACGAGCTGCTCGCCAGCGGCGCAGCGACGACGCTTGCCGTCGAGCGCGACCGGATCGGCGAGCTGAGCGGAGGACAGCTCGGCCCCACCCTTCGCCCGGCGCGCGGCGGCCTCGACGAAACCTACGAAGCGGGCGAAGTCGGCAGGGTCGCCGGCCGCCGGGCTTGCCGGTTCGGGCTGGGTGGCTGCCGGAGCAATCGCGGCATCGACCGGCGAAGCGGCACGCTGGGGGGCGGGCGGCGACACCGGATCAGGGGCGGGCGCGGCGGAAGGCGGCTCGGTCTCGCCCGCCACCGCCGGAATGATCCCCGCGCAGCCGGTCAGCACCGTGCCGGCAAGCGCCAGAGCAGGGAGCAGCGCCAGCCGCTGGCCCATCACGCTGGCTCCCGCTCTCGCACGGTGCGAAACTCGATCTTCTTGTCGTAGGGCGCGCCCAGCACGATGCGGTTCACGAACACGCCGGGCAAGTGGATCTGGTCGGGGTCGAGCGCGCCCGCGGGAACGACTTCCTCGACCTCGGCCACGCAGATCTTCCCGCAGGTCGCGGCCGGCAGGTTGAAGTTGCGCGCGGTCTTGCGGAACACGAGGTTACCCGTCTCGTCAGCCTTCCAAGCCTTGACGATCGACAGGTCGGCGAAGATCCCGCGCTCGAGGATATAGGTCTGCATCACCCCGTCGCGGTCGGGAAAGTCCTTGTGCTCCTTGCCCTTGGCGACCTCGGTGCCGACGCCGGTGCGGGTGTAGAAGCCGGGGATGCCGGCACCCCCAGCGCGCATCCGCTCGGCGAGCGTGCCCTGCGGACAGAACTCGACCTCAAGTTCGCCGGCGAGATACTGGCGCTCGAACTCTTTGTTCTCGCCGACATAGGAGCTGATCATCTTCCTGACCTGCCGGGTGCGCAGCAGCTTTCCGATGCCCTCGTTGTCGATCCCGGCGTTGTTGCTGGCGAAGGTGAGGCCCTTCACGCCCGAATCGCGGATCGCGTCGAGCAGCCGCTCGGGCAGGCCGCACAGGCCGAAGCCGCCCGCGGCGATCAGCATCTCGTCGCGCAGCACGCCGTCGAGCGCGCTGGCGGCATCGGAGTAGAGCTTGGACAATCGGGCCTCCCTGCCTCGTTGCATGTCCCGGGTGTGGCGGCGGTCCGGGCGCTGCGGATCGCGTTGCTGATTAGTGCTTTGGAGGGCGGCTGTCACGCCTGCGCACGCATCGAAGTCGAATCGACTTTCATGTTGCGTCGCAAAAGGGTCATGGAGCCGATTCTTGCTCAGGGATTCAGCGTATGCCTTGATTTTGAGCAGCCGATTTGCAGATTTTCGTACCTGAAGCTGGCGATCCTGCATATTGTTGCGTTCTTTGCATCAAATAAGGGTCTTTTCGCACTTGCACAAAGCCGCGACATGGGCCATTTGAAACATGCCTTTCAGGCATCCTCTCCCAAACTTTCCAAGCCCGGCACCTCGTGCCGGGCTTTTTTTCTGCCAGCCTGCGGGCGCACCGGCGCGTGCGCCGCCCCTCGCACCGCCCGCCGATTGCATTCGCCATTGGTGCTTCCTAGCTTGAGGCCTACAACCGAGAGAGCTCAGGATAAGTCCATGGCCGACGCCGCAACCGACATCCCCACCCGCACCGCGCGTCTCCAGGTCGCGCCCGCGCGCCAGGAGGAATCGGGCGCCGGCATCGCCCGCATCCCGCGCTCCGCCTTCCAGAAGCTTGGCATCACCGAGGGCGACGTGGTCGAAGTGCGCGGCAAGCGCACCACCGTCGCGATCGCGATGGCCGCCTACCCAGAGGACGACGCGCTCGACGTCGTGCGCCTAGACGGCCCCCAGCGCGCCAATGCGGAAGCGGGCTCGGGCGAGCACGTCGAGAGCGCCCGCGGAGAATCCCGCCCCGCCACCCGCGTGGTCGTCGCCTCCGCGCAGCGCGAGATGCGGCTCCAGGGGCCGACGCAGGCGGTGAAGCGCAACTTCTTCCGCAGACCCCTCGT
>JBJTSG010000149.1:0-5256 GCA_046076505.1 Erythrobacter sp.
CCATCTCCGGATAGGGGTGGGGGCCTGCCGCGGTGCCGATGATGTAGAAGGTTTCGTGGACGTTCGCGACCCAGTCGCGCAGGCCCTCGTTCATCGCGTCCTTCAGGGTCGCGCCGCCGCTGGTGACGGGGACGACTTCGGCCCCCAAAAGCTTCATGCGGAACACGTTGGGCGACTGGCGCTTCACGTCTTCGGCGCCCATGTAGATCACGCAAGGCAGGCCGAAGCGCGCACAGACAGTGGCGGTCGCCACCCCGTGCTGGCCCGCGCCGGTCTCGGCAATGATGCGGGTCTTGCCCATGCGGATCGCGAGCAGGATCTGGCCGATGCAATTGTTGATCTTGTGCGCGCCGGTATGATTGAGCTCGTCGCGCTTGAACCACACCTGCGCGCCGCCGAGTTCCTCCGTCAGCCGGGGCGCGAAGTAGAGCGGTGAGGGGCGGCCGACGTAATGCTCCAGGAGGTCCTCGAACTCCGCCTGGAACGCCGGGTCTTGCTGCGCCTTCCTGTATTCGCGCTCGAGATCGAGCACCAGGGGCATCAGCGTCTCGGCGACATAGCGCCCGCCGAACTGGCCGAAATGGCCGCGATCATCGGGCTGCGTGCGGAAGGAGTTTGGTGAGTTCATGGGACTGCCAATGCCGTTCGCCTCGAGCGAAGTCGAGACACTTGTTCGCGCGGAGGTCTGCCTCTCGACTCCGCTCAAGGCGAACGGGAAGCTTCAGGCTTGCCGCGCCGCTTTGCAGAAGGCGGCGATCTTGTCCACGTCCTTGCGCCCCGGCGCGCTCTCGACGCCCGAGGCGGTGTCGACGAGGCCGGGCCGGACCAGGCGCACGGCTTCGGCGACATTGGCAGGGGTGAGCCCGCCGGCAAGGCCCCAGAGCAAAGGCCCGCGATAGGCGGACAGCAGGCTCCAGTCGAAGGCGAGGCCCATGCCGCCGGGCAGTTGGCCCTTGGGGGTCTTGGCGTCGAACAGCAGGAAGTCGGCAGCGCCGTTGTAGTCCGCGGCCCTCGCGACGTCGGCGGCGGATGCGACGGAGAGCACTTTCCAGACCGGCAGGCCGAAGCGCTGCCGCACCTGGGCCGCGCGTGCCGGGCTCTCGTGGCCGTGGAGCTGGATCGCGTCCAGCCTTCCTGCTTGCACCGCCTCGGCAAGGGCGGCGTCGTCCGCGTCGACGAACACGCCCGCCTTGCGGATCGCGCCCTCGCCTTGCGCGGCGAGCTGCGCGGCGGCGGCGCTCGTGAGGAAGCGGGGCGAGGGCGGGAAGAAGTTGAAGCCGACCCAATCGGCGCGCGCCGCGATGCAGGCGGCGAGCGTTTCGGGCGTGGATATGCCGCAGATCTTGACGAGTGTGTCAGCCATGCGCGGCCAGTTAGGCCCGGGCGAGCGGCTTTTCCAGCACCACGAAGGTGATCTGCGGCCCCGTGTCGGCGTCGGCCGGGCGCAGTTCGTGGAACGGGCGGGTCTCGCCGGTGAAGGCATAGCCGCGCCGGACGTACCAGGCGATGAGGCTCTCGCGGCTGTCGATGACGGTCATCTCCATCCGGGCAAGGCCGATCATGCGGCCGTGATCCTCGGCGGCATCGAGCAGCTTGCGGCCAAGCCCGCCGGACTGGAGGGTGGGGGAGACGCACAGCATCCCCAGATAGCCGAGCGCGGCGTCCTTGCGGGTCACCGCGACGCAGCCGATCAGCGATTCGCCATTGCGCGCGGTGAGGATCGTGACCGCCGGGTCGGCGAGCAGGGCGTGGAGTTCGTCAAGGCCGATACGCTCGTCGTCGAGGATGTCGGCCTCGTGATTCCACCCTTGGCGCGCCGAGTCGCCCCGATAGGCGGCCTCGAGCAGGTCCTTGAGCGCAGGCGCGTCGGCAGGGGTGGCGGTAGCGATGGCGATGGTGTCGGTAATGGTCATTGGCGTCAGGGGTTCTGGATCAGGCGGATCAGCGAGCCGTCGGGATCGATCAGATAGGCGATGGTGAGCCCGCTCTCCTCGCGCCGCGCCGGATGGTAGCGCGGGATGCCCCGGCGCGCATCGGGCACGCCGCTGGCCTCGACGAGGGCCATCATCGCGGACAGATCGTCGAGCCTGAGGCAGCAGCTGAACGCCGACTGGAAGGGATCAAGATCGGGATAGGGGAAGAATTCGAGCGTCACGTCTCCGCGCGACAGGATCATCCAGCCGTCCGACCGGAAATCCTCCTCGAAGCCGAGCTTGGCATAGAACGCCGCCGTCGCAGCAAAGTCGCGCGCGGGAAGGTTGGGGGTCGCGTGGTCGGCCAAGCTAGAGCGTCGCCTCGATCGCCCTCGCGGCCGCCGCCGGGTCCTCGGCGCGGCTGATCGGGCGGCCGATGACAAGCACGCTCGCCCCGTTGTCGCGCGCCTGGCGCGGGGTGACGACGCGTTTCTGGTCGCCCGTCCCGCCGCCGTTCCTCGCGCCATTGGGCCTGAGGCCGGGAACGACGAAGAACCCGTCGCGCCAAGCCTTCCTGACCATCCCGACCTCCTGCCCCGAACATACGATCCCGTCGAGCCCTGCTGCGTGGGCGAGTTCGGCAAGGCGCATCACCTGCGTTTCGGCGCTGCCGTAGACGCCGGTCGCGGTGAGGTCGGCCGCATCGAGGCTGGTGAGCATCGTCACCGCCACCACCTTGGTGCCGTTGGCAGCCGCGGCCTTGGCATCCTCCATCATCGCCCGCCCGCCGCTCGCGTGGACGGTGACGATCGCCGGCTCGTAGACGTGGATCGCCTGCATCGCCGCGGCGACGGTGTTGGGGATGTCGTGGAACTTCAGGTCGAGAAAGATCGGCAGGCCGAGGTGCGCGATCTCGTGGACGCCGTGGCTGCCGTGGGCGCAGAAGAACTCGAGGCCGAGCTTCACCCCGCCGATATGGGCGCGCACCTTCTCGACCAGCGCCTTGGCCGGTTCGAGCTGCGGCACGTCGAGTGCAAGATAGATCGGATTGCTCATCAGTCGCCGCCCCCGCCGCCATCGCCGCCGCCGCCCTCAGACCCGCCGGCGTCGCCCTCCGGGCCGTCGAAGGGATCGTGGTGTTTTCCGGCGCTTTTCCCTGAGTTGTCCACAGGGCTGTCCGCCGCCGTCGCTGCGCTGCGCGAGCGCGGTGTTCTTGAGCGAGGCCTCCAACGTCCGGATGCGCCGGTTCATGCCCCACAGGACCGAGCGGTGCACCAGCCACATCGGCAGGAAACCCGCCGCGAAGGCCAAGAGCGCCAGCATCGGCACCTTGGTCTCGAGCACGAGGTTCTGCCACAGCTGGAGCTCGACCGGCTGCCAGTTGTAGGCCGCGAAGATCACGAAGGCGAGCGCGACGAGGACCCAGAGGATGGTGCGGATGATGGTCACGTGGGCCTTGTCTCCCGGTGGCGACTGGAGCCTGCGAACCTAGGCAATTCGCGGCCCGAGTCCAGCGCCGCCCTTGTCAGCCGGATCGTCATCCGAAGACCCGCGCGAAGATCGTGTCGACGTGCTTGAAGTGGTAGCCGAGGTCGAACAGGCTCTCGAGCTGTTCGCCTGACAGCCGCGCGGTCACGTCGGCATCGGCCTTGAGCAGGTCGAGCAGGTTGAGCGCGCCGTCGGCTTCCCACACCTTCATCGCGTTCCTCTGGACGAGGCGATAGCTCTCGTCGCGGGTGAGGCCCGCCTGGGTAAGCGCCAGCAGCACGCGCTGCGAATGGATGAGGCCGCCCATGCGGTTCATGTTCTTCGCCATGCGCTCGGGGTAGACGAGGAGCTTCTCGACCACCCCGGTGAGCCGCGCCAGCGCGAAATCGAGGGTGATCGTCGCATCCGGACCGATGTAGCGCTCAACCGAAGAGTGCGAGATGTCGCGCTCGTGCCACAGCGCCACGTTCTCCAGCGCCGGGGTGACCGCCGAGCGCACCACGCGTGCTAGGCCGGTGAGGTTCTCGGTCAGCACCGGGTTGCGTTTGTGCGGCATGGCGGAAGAGCCCTTCTGGCCGGGGGAGAAATACTCCTCGGCTTCCAGAACCTCGGTGCGCTGCAAGTGGCGGATCTCGGTGGCGAGCCGCTCGATGCTGCTGGCGATAACGCCGAGGGTGGCGAAGTACATCGCGTGCCGGTCGCGCGGGATGACCTGGGTGGAGACGGGTTCGATTGCCAGCCCAAGCTGCTCGGCAACGTAGGCTTCGACCTCCGGATCGACGTTGGCGAAAGGCCCGACCGCGCCAGAAATGGCGCAGGTCGCGATCTCGGCGCGCGCCGCCACCAGCCGGGTGCGGCAGCGGCTGAACTCGGCATAGGCCTCGGCGAGCTTCAGCCCGAAGGTGACGGGCTCGGCATGGATGCCGTGGCTGCGGCCGATGGTGGGGGTGTACTTGTGCTCCTCGGCGCGGGTCTGAAGCGCGGCGAGCAGCGCGTCGAGATCGGCGAGCAGGATGTCGCTCGCCCGGGCGAGCTGCACGGACAGCGTGGTGTCGAGCACATCGGAGGAAGTCATCCCCTGGTGCATGAAGCGCGCTTCTTCGCCTACCTGCTGCGCCACCCAGTCGAGGAAGGCGATCACGTCGTGCTTGGTCACCGCTTCGATCGCGTCGATCGCTGCGACGTCGATGGCAGGGTTGGTCGCCCACCAGTCCCACAGCGCCTTGGCGGCGGACTGCGGCACCACGCCGAGGTCGGCGAGCTTCTGGGTCGCGTGTGCTTCGATCTCGAACCAGATGCGATACTTTGCCTCGGGCTCCCACAGGGCGGTCATGGCGGGGCGGGCGTAGCGGGGGACCATGTTCGACTCCGAATAGGCGTTTCCGGCGAGCGCCTAGGGAAGGGGAACGGTCAAGGCAAGGTTGCGGGCAGGCCGGGCATCGTCGCGACCACCCGCCGCGCGCCGGCGAGGGTCAGGTGATGCGGGTCCCAGTAGTTGAGCGTGCCGTCCTGGATGACGAGGCAGCGCCCGTTGCGGCACAGCGGTGCGGCGGAATCGACATAGGTGAAGCGCGGATCGCGCGCAGCGAGCGCGCGCAGCTCGGCATTGATGGCGATGCCTTGCGCAAGACCGGCCGGGAAGTCGGTGGGGCAGGCGGCGTTGATATAGGCGCGGCAGCGCGGCCAGCCGCCCACCACCTGCGGTCCGGCCGGCCAGGCGGCGGGGACGTTGCCGATGAGGACGATCCGCGTGCCCCGCGGCAGTCGGTCGGCGAGGCGCTGCATCGCGGCGGTGAGCGCCCGCGCGCCGGCCGCGGGCGCGAGCGGCGCGCGCTCGCCGGCGGCGAAGATCTTG
>JBJTSG010000150.1:0-17465 GCA_046076505.1 Erythrobacter sp.
CTATTATTCTTACGAGTACTATGTCTAACTAAGGTTATTATTACTTTTCACTATTGCCAGTATTAGTAATATTATTTTTGGTAGTACGATTACGATTACTATTTATAGGATTCGTACGAGTACCAGTACTAGTACTATTGCTAGTACTCAGTGCGAGTGCTAGTGCGATTGCTAGGTCTAGTGTTAGCGCTCGCGCTAGTGCTTGTGCGGCTTATCGAGAACCGCGCGCGAGGCATCGCCGAGGTTGCCGAGCGGGTCGGGCGCGGCGATTTCGGCAGCCGCATCGCGGTGACCGGCAGCCGCGACGCCTTCGACCGTCTCGCGGCCGCGTTGAACGAGGCCTTCGCGCGCATCGAACTGCTGGTAAGCGAGCTGCGTACCGTCACCGACGGCCTCGCCCACGACCTGCGCTCGCCGATCACGCGATTGGGGCACGCGCTCGACGCCGCCCGGCGCAGCACGGATTCGCCCGAGACCCTCGCCGCGCTCGAGCGGGCGGGGCGGGAGACCGAGGGGCTCGAGCACATCCTCGGGACCGCACTCCAGATCGTGCGGCTGGAGGCGGGGATCGGGCGCGACCGCTTTGCCCCGCTCGACATCGGCGAGGTGCTGCACGAGCTTGCCGAGCTGTTCGAGCCCGCGGCGGAAGAGGCGGGCTTCGCGATCGTGGTCGAGGCGCCGGCGCACCTCTTCATCGATGGGCATCGCCATCTGATCGCGCAGGCGATCGGCAACCTCATCGACAATGCGATGCACTATGCGCAAGGGGGGCGCCGGATTGCGGTCAGCGCCGCGCGGGCGGGCGAGGGGCGGGTGGTGGTGAGCGTCGCCGATGACGGCCCCGGCATCCCGGCCGAGCGGCGCGCGGATGCGCTGCGGCGCTTCGGGCGGCTCGACCCTGCGCGCCACCAGCCCGGATCGAGGCTCGGCCTGTCGCTGGTCGCGGCCGCAGCGGCCCTGCATGGCGGCAGCTTCGAACTGGGCGACGCGGAGCCGGGGCTCGTCGCCCGCCTCACGCTGGGTGATGCCGCAGCGGCGCGCGGCTGAGGCGTGGGGACAAGAAAAAGCCGGTTCCCCGGGCCGGACCGGTAGGGGGACCTCCGGCTGAGGGGAACCGCCTGACACTCCGACCGGTCCCGGTTTTCCGGGGATGATCGAAAGCGGGACGGCGGGAGCTGAAAGGGAAAGCGCAATCCAAGGCGTCAACGCCCCGGGAGGCTGCAGGGAATGCCAACCCCCCGGGGCGCGCCGGGCGTCAGGGACGCGGTGCCTTGTGCTGCACCGCGACTGACGCCGCAGCCGGCTTGGCCGCCACCTTGGCGCTGATCTTGGCCGGCGCGCTGGCGGTGGGGGTGGTCGCGGTGGCGGTATGCCTGGCGGGCTTGGTCGCGGTCGCCGCCGAGGCGATGGCGGGGGCGCCGAGCGAGAGGAGGAGGTTGCGGGTGTTCATGGGGGTTTCTCCCGAAAACGCGCGGCCGACCTTGGCCGCACGCCCCTTCTGGACACCGATGCCTTCCCGCGCGCTGGCCGTCGCCTTAAACTTTGGTCATGCGGGGGTAGCGGCTCACTTCGCGCCTTCCGGCAGCAGTGCCGCGATCGCCGCGCGGTCGAGCGGCGGGGCCCCTTCGGCATAGGCGTAGCCCGCCTGCATCGGGCTCACTGCGATGGCGCTGCGCACCACCACTGCCTCGTCCTCGGCCTGGCCGGGCGCAGGCGCGGCGGTGCTGAGGTCGAGGCTCACCCCTGGCACTGGCGGCAGCGGCGTGCCGCGCGATTGCGCCATGGCGCGCATCAACGGCGAGGCGGTTTCGGCCATGTTGGGGCTGAAGGTGACCGCGTAGGCGTTGAAGCTGCCGATCCGCGCAAGCCGCCATGGCGCGCGCTCGAGCCTGTCCGGGAAGTTGACGTTGAGGGCGAGACCCTGCGGCAGCAGCGGCCCGCTCCCGGCCTTCGCCTCGAGCGAGGCGACCAGCTCGGCCGCGCGCCGCGCAACCTCGTGCGACAGCGGGTTGGCGAGGTTCGCGCCGACGGTGTTGGACCCGGCGCTCAATGCCACCGCCGGAATGCCGCGCATCGCCGCGACCTGCGCGGCACTGACCGTGCCCGAGGAGAGGATGATCGCGCCGACGTTCTGCCCCTCGTTGGGACCCGACAGCACGAGGTCGGGCGCCTTGCCCCAGCGCGCCTTGGCGACGACGTCGAGCCCGTGGAGCAGCGCCGCGACGGGCGTGCCGTCGACATAGGAGAAGTCCGCCCCGCCCCCCGGCAGGTCCTTGCGGGTCATCGGCCCGGCACCGGGCGCGCCTGCCTCGGCCGCGCCATTGAGGCAGGCCTGTGCGAGCGGACCCATCGGCCGCCCGATCGCGAGCGCCGCGCCCTGGCCGCTCTGGTTCTGGCAGGGGACCGAAACGACAACGTCGTGCCCTTGCGCCTTCAACGCGGCGTAGAGTGCGACGACATTGCTGGTCAGGCCGTCGTCGTTGACGATGACAATGTTGCGCGCCGCCGCCGGGGAGCCGGCCAGCGCCAGCCCCCCCGTTGCAACCAGAAACGCCCTCGCTGCCTGCCGCCAACCGCTCGTCATTGCCGCTTCCCCTTGAAGGTATCGCGGCGTTCCGGTCGTGCCCCGGAACGCCGGGCGCTGCTGCCGTCCCCCCGAACGGCGGCGGCGGATCAGTTGGGCCAATAGATGAATTCGTCGCCCTTGGCGAAGGGCTGGGCGAGGGTCTTGTCGATCGAGACGGGCGTATCGAAGGTGCTGCCGTAGAGCGGCCCGCGCCGCCCCTTCTCGTGCGCGGCGAGAAGCCTTTCCAACTCGGCGCGCCTGGCGGGCTCGCGCGCGGCGAGGTTGGTCTGCTCGGTCGGATCGGCGGCAAGGTTGAAAAGCCAAGCCTTCTGCTGCTTGCCATTGACCTGGAGCTTCCAGTTGCCCGCCCGCACCGCGCGGTAGTAGCCGCTCGACCAGAACAGCGGGGTTTCCGGGTTCATTGCCGGCCCCTTGCCGGTGAGCGCCGGCAGCAGGTTGCGTCCGTCGATCGTCACCCCCTTCGGCAGCGGCGCGGCGGCCGCGGCGGCGAAGGTCGGCATCAGGTCGACCTGCCCCACGGGCAGCGGGATCTTCGCGCCGGCCGGAATGCGCGCGGGCCAGCGGGCGAACATCGGCACCCGGATGCCGCCCTCGAAGAAGGTCCCCTTGCCGCCGCGATAGGGTGCGTTGAGCCGGTCGAGCCCGACATAGCCCGGCGCGCCGTTGTCCGAGGAGATCACCACCAGCGTGTTGTCGGCGAGCCCCTCGGCCTCGAGCTTTTCCATGATCCGCCCGACGGAGCGGTCGAGGGCGCGGACCATCGCGCCGTAGACGCGCAGGCGATGGGGGCCGATGTTGCCGACCGCGTCGTAATCCGCCTTCGTCGCCTGCAAGGGCGAGTGCACGCCCCAGTGCGCGAGGTAGAGGAAGAACGGGCGGTTCCTGTTCGCCTCGATGACCTTGAGGCTCTCATCGGTCCAGTAGTCGGCGAGATAGCCCTTGGGCGCGAACTTTGCGCCGCCATTGTAGCTCGTCACGTAATGCGCCGATGCCCACAGGAAGCGGTCGATGGGGTCGAAGTCGACATGGGCGCTCACCGCGTTCGGATCGCCCTCAGGCAAGTGCAGCATTCCGTCCATGTTGAGGCTCTCGTCGAAGCCTTGCGCCCTGGGCAGGAACTTCTCCGCATTGCCGAGGTGCCACTTGCCGATGTGGACGGTGTGGTAGCCGCGCGCCTTCAGCACCTCGGCGACGGTCACCTCTTGCGGCGGAAGGCCCTGCTCGGCGAAGGGCAGGGCGGCGGCATCGTCGGCGGTGTGGTACTCGATCGGCGGCCGGCCGGGCTGCATCTGGCCCCAGGCCATCGACACAACCCGCGCGAAGCCGGAGGGCGTGGGCGTGAATTCGAAGCCGGTGCGCGTCGCATAGCGCCCGGTCATGATCTGCGCGCGAGAGGGCGAGCAGGTGGCATTCCCGGCATAGGCCTGGGTGAGGGTCGCGCCCTCGGCGGCGAGCCTGTCGATGTTGGGGGTCGGCACCTTGCCGCCCGCGACCCCCCCGCCGAAGGTCGAAAGGTCGTTCATGCCGAGATCGTCGAACAGAATGAACACGATGTTGGGCGGGCGCTCGGCCGGGGACTTGGCGGGCGTCGCCGGACCCTGCTGCCACGGCACTGGGCGGTTCGCGGCGACCTCTACCTGCGATCGATGCCGCACCAGCGCGAGCGCGAGATCGGTGCGGAATTGGTAGGCCGCGCCCCCCAGCACGGCGAGCCCCGCAGCGGTCCCCAGCAGTCCCTTCTGCCAGCGCTTCATGCCGCCGGGGCTTTCGTGCAGATGTTGAGCTGGCCCGCGAGCCCCGCATCGCGGTGGTGGGTGATTGCCTGGTATTCGGGCGACTGCACCATCGCCAGCATCGCCTTGCGCGATGGGTATTCGGCGATCGCCACCATGTCCCACAGCTCCTCGACCTCGCCAAGGAGGAGTCCGGTGACGGGCGCGCTGAAGCGCACCTTGCCGCCCACCGCGACAAGGCAGGCGTTTACCCCGGCGGCATAGCGCGCATAGGCCTCGCGGCCCGAAAGCTCGGGCTCCGAACCGTCGGCATAGGTCGCCTTGTCCTTGAACTTCAGGAGATTGACCATGCAGATCGGGGCATCGTCGCCGCCCGCGAAGAACATCATCGCCTGTTCGGGCCTGGGGTGAAGCTGGTTGGTGACGATCATTGCGGGGCTCCCTTGGCGGCGACGTCGAGGATGGCGGCGACAAACCCTTGCGGATCGTCCTCCTGGATGAAGTGGCCGCCCGACAGCGTACGGTGCGCCTGCCCCGCGGTACCGGGGACGCGGCCGATGAAGCGCGTCTCGCCACCGCGGGTGATCGGGTCGCCATCGGAAAAGGCGCACAGGAAGGGCTTGTGCCACTGGTCGAGCACCTTCCAGGCGTTCTTCTGGTCGGGAACCGCGACATTGCCCTCGAAGGGCACGAAGCTCGGGAAGATCCGCGCGCCCGCCTTGTAGGATGCATCGGGGAAGGGCGCGTCGTAGGCGGCGATTGCGGCTGGCGAGAGCCCGCGCTTCGTGCCCTTGGCGATGATCCTGCCGATCGGGAACAGCGGGCTCCATTTGGAAAAGGCGCGCCAGATTGCGAAGGCGCGCGGGGGCGGGCCGCCTTCGGGCAAGCCGCCGTTGGAGAGCGCGACCGCGCGGAACCGCTCGGGGCAGGCGGCGACGAGCCTGAGGCCGATCAGCGAGCCCCAGTCCTGGCAGGCAAGCGTGATGTCCCTGAGATCGAGCCCCTCAAGCCACTGGCGCATCCAGGCGACCTGGCGGGCGTAGGAATAGTCGGACTTGGCGGCGGGCTTGTCCGACTTGCCGAAGCCGACGAGGTCGGGCGCAACGACGCGGTAGCCGGCGGTCACGACGGGGTCGATCATGTGGCGGTAGAGGTAGGACCAGCTCGGCTCGCCATGCATCATCAGCACCACCGGCGCATCGCACGGGCCTTCGTCGATGGAGTGGATGCGCAAGGCGGTGCCGGTCAGCGCGTCGCGCACCTCGTGGTAGTGAGGCGCGAAAGGGAAGTCCGGGATCGCCGCGAACGCGGTATCTGGGGTGCGCAGCACCTTCACGGCAGTTCCCCCTCCTCCCGACTTATTGGCACCCTGAATGTCATTAAGCACCGGCGGCGTCAATCCCGCCGCGGGTGCCGCCGGTTCAAGCTTCCGGCCAGCGGGCGAGCGCGTCCCCGAGCAACCGCCGCACCACGCACTCCGCTGCCTCGGGGGTGAGGCCCTGGTCGTGCCGCAGCAGGCGCCAGGTGGCGAAGCTGAGGATCACGCCGAGCCCTTGCGTCCCTTCGGCATCGGCCCTCACCTCTTGGGGCAGGTAAGCGACCAGCGCCTCGGTCTCGAGCCGCAGCATCCGCTTGAAATCCTCCTCGAGATAGGCGGATTCGTAGCGCCGCACGTTGGCCGAGATGCGGTAGGGCATGATCGCCTCGAAGATCAGCGCCCGGCGTCCCGCAAGGTCGAGGATGCGCCTCTGCCAGGTCTCGCCCTCGGGCGCGCGGGCGAGGATCGGGGCGACCCGCCGGGCGATCGCTTCGGTCATCTCGCGGTAGAGCGCGTCCATGTCGTTGAAGTGGCGGAACACCGAGCGCAGGCCCACACCCGCGTGCTCGGCGACCTGAGCGGCGCTCGGCGAGACGACGCCGGCCGCGACAAGATCGAGCATCGCGGCGACGATCTTCGCGCGGCTCGACTGGCTGCGGGCGCGGCGGCCGTCGCTGTCGGCGGGCGCCGGCTCGGCAAGGAGGGTGTTGTCGCTGGGGCTCATGCTTCCCAAGCCGTTCGGGACCCCGGCGGCCCCTTTCATGCGCCGAAGCTATGATGTGGCAGGCGTCCTGTCAATTGACGCACCCCCAGGCAGGGCCGCGATCATGGCCCAAGCTGGGGCAAGCCGCCATCACTCACGCCATCAATCCTCGGTGCCTACCTCAGGTCGCTCGTGCTGGTCGGCTGGATGGCGTAGGTGACGATGTAGGCGTCGTGATCCGAAAGCTTGCCGCCTGCGTCCTCGCCGTCGAACCAGGCTTCGATGCGAATGGGTCGCAAGGCAATCCGGTAGCCGTCGTCGAATATCTGGAGATCCTGCGTGTCGAGCCACGGCGCGTCGCCGTCGAAGCTCAGGCGGATGTCGCAGGCCGCGCCCTTGGCGGGGTCTGCGGCGACCTCCAGGCAATGGCGCCGCGCCAGCTGGTAGCCGTTCTGGCGCTCGAACTCGGAGAAGCGCGCAGGGTTGCGGCGCATGTTGAAGTCGCCTCCGAGCACCATCGGGTTCGCGGGATCGCTGAACTTGTCGAGGAAGGCGGCGAGTTCAGCCGACTGCACCGCGTGCGAGGCGGTCTGCTTCTCCCTGCTGACACCCGAGGAGCCTTGCGAGTTCATGTGCGTGGTCGCGATCTCGATGGGGTCGGGCACCCCCGGCACGGCAATCCGCACCAGCATCGCCGACTTGTTCGACAGGCAGTCCCATCCGGCGCAGCTTGTGGGACCATAGGGCTGGCCGAATTTCGCGACGATCGGATAGCGCGAGGCTATCGCGAGCCCGCTGCCCATCAGCCGGATGCCCCATTCTCCGCGCAGGTAGTTGCGTTTCCTGAGGACCGGATCCTTCGTTCGGGCCAAGCCGGAACGGGTTCTCGCCCGCGGGCCGAGCGCAAAGTTGGCATGCGGGGTCGAAGCGGCGGTGCGCAGGGCATCGCTGCTGAAGGCTTCCTGGAAGACGATGACGTCCGGCAACACGCCTTCGCGTTCCATGCGCGCGAACTCCGCGGTCATCTTCGCCAGGAATGGACCACGTCCGGTTCGCGCCGGCCATGTGAGACCCTCGATGTTGTAGGTCATGACGCTGAGCGTGGTCGGGGGCGAAATGGCCGAAGGGGCGTTCAGCTCGACCCGCCGTTCGGAGGGATAGGATACGCACCCGCCCGTGGAGAGCGCCAGCAAGGCGAGGGCGAGGGCGAGCGCGGTGCAGTTCTTCACGGTTCGGCTGCCAGGATCAGGAAGGCCGCGAAGATCACCAGATGCAAGCCGCCTTGCAGAACCGTGGTGCGCCCGGTGGTGAGCGTGATCGAGCTCATGAAAAGCGTCAGCACCAGCAGCACGGTCAGCTCGCCGTCGAGACCGAGCACCAGGGTTCGCCCGAGCGCGAGCGAGACGATCGCCACGGTCGGGATGGTCAGGCAGAGGCTGGCAAGCGCCGAACCCAGCGCGAGGTTGAGGCTCGTCTGCATGCGGTTCGCCCGTGCCGCGCGCAGCGAAGCGATGCCCTCGGGCATCAGCACCACCATGGCGATCGCGATCCCGACCAGCGCCTCGGGCAGCCCGGCCTGCGCGATGCCGCGCTCGACAGCACCGGCCAGCGTCTCGGCGAGCAGCACCACGCCCAGCAGTGCCACCGGCAACGTGATGCACGCGACACGCATCTCCGCCTTGCCGACTTCGTGGCTGCGTGCGTCGGCGACGTCACCGTGGAAGGGGATATCCATGAAGTCTTCGCTGTGTCGTGCCAGCTGCACGTAAAGGAACAGGCCGTAGAGCAGCAGGGAGACCGTCGCCACGAAGGTCAGCTGTACGGGGCTGTAGACCGGCCCCGGGGTCGCGACGGTGTAGTTCGGCAGCACCAGACACAGCACCGCGAGCGCTCCCAGCACACCCAGCGCCGCCGCCGCGCTTGCCGACCGGAAGTTCTGGCTGTGGTGGCGGATGCCCCCGACCAGCAGGCTGAGACCCACGATGCCGTTGAGCACAATCATCATCGCCGCGAACACCGTGTCGCGCGCCACCGCGCTTTCGCCGTCCGCGGAGGCCAGCAGCACCGAAACGATCAGCGACACCTCGATGAAGGTCACCGCGAGCGCGAGGACGATCGAGCCGAACGGCTGGCCGATGCGGTGCGCGATGGTCTCGGCGTGGTGGACGGTGGCGAAGACCGCCGCGAACAGGATCGGAACGGCGGCCACCAGCAGCAGCGACGGGAGGTCGCCGTGCCAGGCCAACTCGCCCGCGCCGCCCAGCATCAAAGCCAGCATCGGCGCGACCAGCGTCCAGCCAGGCGTCGCGACCTCCGTCGGCGCGTCCGCTGTCCGCACGTCGCTCGCCCCCATCACCCCGCTCCCCAACTAGAAACGATGTGTGATACCGATGATTGGACCGGTTTGGCTACCCTCGAACCGGGTGCCGTCATCGGCATAATCGAGGTGAAGGTGGCGCCATCCGGCCGAGAGGAAGAAGCGATCCGACAAGCGGTAGTTGAGCGTGCCGGTCACCTGATAGGTGAAGTCCGAGCCTACGCCGAATCCGCCGATGTCGCCCTGGAGCAGCGCGGACACCCGCGGCGCGACCTGCGCGTTGATGCGAGTGGCGATGACCGGATCGACGAAGGTCTTGCCGGGCGCGGTGGCAACGCCGGCGAGCGGCACGGAGACCTTGCCGTCGAGGTTCCAGAGCCGGGCGCCCGCGAGGAGATCGACACTGAGCCCCGGGCCGTCCTCGACCCGCGCCCCGGCAAGCGCGGTGATCGCAAGCTGCGAGACCTTGCCCGAAGCCGGGATACCCGGCGGCACACGCCCCTCGCGCGACAGGGCGGCATAGGAGACGTCTGCGGTCGCCACGATGCGGTCGCGGCGCACCAGCGCATTGGCGAAGAAGGCCGCATCGAGGTCCTCCAGTACCTCGCCGAAGGAGTTGTCGAAGGCGAGCGTCGGTGCCCCGGCAAAGGGCCTGAATGCGCCGGTCGCTCCGGCCATCCATCCATAGACCGTGACCTGCGCGGTCTTGGTGGGCTCCCCTTCTTGTGCTGCACCGTCTTGCGCGGCGAGCGGCGTCGCAGACGCGGTCAGCGCACCGATTGCAAGCCAGCTGACCAGTCGGCTCACTGCGACGTCCCCTTCACGATCACCCCGTCCTTCATGATCACCGCGAAATTCCTGGCGGGATCGCCGATCAGCTCGATATTCTCGAGCGGGTTGCCCTCGACGAGGATGAGGTCGGCAAGCGCGCCCTCCTGCACCACCCCGAGCTTCCCTTCGTAGGGTGCGCGTGGCCCGGAGAGGGCGAGCAGCTCGGCGTTCTGCGAGGTTACCAGCCGTAGCAGCTCGGCCGGCGTGAAATAGGGCTTCAGCCGCAGAATGTAGGCGTTCTGCTGCGCGTTGAGGTCAGGCTCGAACAGGAAGTCCGTGCCCCAGGCGAGCTTGACGCCGAGGCGCTTGGCCATCGGCCAGACGATCTTCTGCCCCTCGATCACCGGCTTCCGCTTCTCGCGCCGCTTGGGGTCCATGGCTTCGGTGGATTCGACCAGCATTTGCCCCGACAGCCAGATGCCCCTGTCGGCCATCAGCTTCAGCGTCGCCTCGTCGAGGAGATTGCCGTGCTCGATCACCTTGACCCCGGCCTCGATCGCGCGGCGCACCGACTTCGGGTGATAGGCATGGACGGTCACGTAGGTGTTCCAGTCTTCGGCGGCGTCCACGGCTGCCTTCATCTCGTCGAGCGTGTACTGCGTCACGTCGAGCGGGTCATATTCCGAGCTGGTGCCACCGCCCGCGGCGATCTTGATCTGGCTGGCGCCCAGCTTGAGGTTCTCGCGCACCGCGGTCAGCACCTCGTCGCGTCCGTCGGCGATCACGCTTGCCCACACCTCCTCGGCTTTGGGCACCTTGCCGGTGAACCGCCGCGAAGGCTCGTTCGGTCCGCGCAGGTCTGCATGTCCCGAGGTCTGCGAGATCATCGGGCCGGACGGCCAGATGCGTGGCCCCTTGAGCTTGCCGCTGTCGATGAGGCGCTTCAGTTCGAACGACGGGCCGCCGACATCGCGGACCGCGGTGAAGCCGCGCAGCAGCATCGCCTGCGCCTGCCCGGCGGAGAGCTGCATGATTTTCTCCAGCCCCATGTCGGGCGAGGCCATTTGCGCGGGCGACAGGCTGTTGAACATCATGTGGACGTGGTTGTCGATCATGCCGGGCATGAGTGTGCGACCGCGACCCTCGATGATGGCCGCCTCTTCGCTGCCCGCTTTCACCTGCGGACCGATCGCGGCGATGGTATTGCCGCGAACGAGCACTGTCGTCGGACCCGATACATTCTCCGATGTGCCGTCGAACACGCGCACATCGCGAAACACCACCTCAGGCGGCGCGGCCTCGGCGCGGAGGGGGGCGGCCTGGAGGCACAGGCTCATGACTGCGAGCCACATGATCTTTCTTGCGTACCACCCGATCATGTCTCGCCCCCCTTGTGTCGAGGGGTCACAAGCCGGCAGAAATGCTCAAAAAGCATTATACTAGGTTGTATTCGAGACATTGCGCGGTCTGTTGTCCTTGTGATTGCGCTTCTGAAGGCAGACAGATCATGGCCGTGCTGCCCACAAGGCGGCAGGGACCAGGCGAACGCATGTTGACCAATCACGCGAAAACGTGGCAAGCGGCGAGCACATTTCGCGGAGCGGCGTAAGCCGCGCCGGGCTTGGATGAAATCATCGAGCCTTTTCAGCGCGATGCGGGTGTAGCTCAATGGTAGAGCAGAAGCTTCCCAAGCTTACGACGAGGGTTCGATTCCCTTCACCCGATCCAGATTTTCCCTGAAATTTCAGCTTTTTAGGCGGAAGCGCTGGCCGACTTGGCCGCACCTTGTCGGCTCTTAGATACCGATTAGCAACCACGCCAGTCGATCAGCTTGGCCGCACAGTCCGATCGATTCCGACGAATTTATCCCGGTGTCCCTGTCACGGTTGCATCGCCATGCTTTGTCTAGCGCCGCAGTTCGCGGCCGTTGGAGACGAGACATGAGCGAAAACCAACTGCTCACAACGCCGGATGCGGCCAAGCTGCTTGGGGTGAGTGCTTCCTATTTGAACCAATCCCGCCTGCGCGGCGATGGCCCTGCGTATGTGAAAATCAGCCCGACATGCGTCCGCTACCGCAGGGGCGATCTGGACGCATGGGTTGCATCGCGCACCGTGCGGAGCACCGCAGAGGCCGACCGGCTGCTGTCGGAAAGCCGCGCCGCCTAACCCACAAAGAAATGACCGGCATAGCGGTTGCAGCCGCCAGCCGGTCGAGAAAGGTTGTCCCGATGACTTCTATCAAAAAATCGAACCCGAGTGAATCCCGCATCGTAAGCATTCAGACGGGCAAGCCGGTCCCGTCCGAAACGAACCCCGCCTTTTTGATCGACGACGGCCTCGACGACACCTTCGGCCCGTTTGAGGCAGTCCTCAAAGATGCTGGTGACGCCGAGCGCGCCCAAGACGCCAAGGCGCGTCATGCATTGGATGAGCGTATCGCCATGTCGCAGGATCGGAAGAACTCGATCCCGGAATTTTCAGATGCCGACTGGGCCGCAAGTGGGAGCCGTGTGCGGCCGCCGCATGCGGTGGACCTGATCGGCGTTGACCTCAAGCCCGGCGAGGCGCTGCTGGTAGTCGTAAAGCGACTGCCCGGCGGAAGGTCGAAGCGCTTTCGCGTTGCAGGGCCTTCGTATCTCGTCGAGCGCGCGCTGAACGAAGCGAAGCACCCGCTTTTTGATCCGGCGGACCACTATTCACGCATGGCCGCAATCACTGGCAGTGGATGGAGGCGGCTTTGACCGGTCGGGGCGCTCTTGCTCTTTGCCACGTGGTGCGGGTGTCGTTTCGGCGACCCCGCCCACATGAGCGCTTCGCCGTTCCCTCTGGTTGCCGCGCGGTGATCGCCATCGCCGACACACCGGAAGGGCGGGAAGAACAGCCTTGGGCCGTTCCTGCTCGCCAGGCGAAGGGCGCGTTCAATCCGCGTCGCCGCGATCTGCGCGCACGCTTGAAGCTGGCAACACGCCCGAGGGCTGGCACCGCATTTAAGGCCCGAAAATTCCATGCGCCGCAGGGCGCACTCGCTGCCCGGCGCGGCCCGGATAACGGCGTGGTCCAAATCGAGAAACGACATGACCGCCAATGTTGTCCCTATTTCTGCCGCACAGTCGCACGATGCCGCCGCCGGACTCGAAGCGCTGGCGATAACTTTCGGCGGCCGGCCTTGGCAGGCCACGGCGATCGATCCGGCAACCGGAGCCGAGGCGAGCGCCACCTTCACACCCCACGATCGCCAGGGCGTCACGGCATGGCTGGCTGAGCACGCTGCGTGGAACATCTATTTCGGGCACGCCGAGCGCAAAACCGGAGCGACCCAGCGCCGCAAGGTCGATATCGCGGCGGTCCATTGGCTTCACGTCGATATCGACCCTCGCCCCGACGAGCCGCTTGACGCTGAGCGTGCGCGCATCCGGGCGTCGCTTGACAATCCACCCGGGGGCATCCCGAAGCCTTCGCTGGTAATCGACAGCGGGCGGGGATTTGTCGCGTCGTGGCAGCTTGCAGAACCGCTGTGCGACCTGGCCGCAGCCGAAGCCGCGAACCGCTGGCTTGCCGAGCAGCTTGGTGGCGATAAGTGTCACGACGTGTCGCGCATCCTGCGCCTGCCCGGCACGGTCAACTGCAAACCCGAGGCGCAGGGCCGCCGTGCGAGAATCGTCAGCCACGATGCTGGTGCGGTCTACACTTTCGATCTGTTCGGCCGCTCGGAAAGGCGAGAGCGCCAGGAACCCGATGCGACGCCGATCGGCGGCGAACTTAACCGGCCCGAGGATATCGCGGCAGGCATCGCAATTTGCCTTTCCGCTGCTCCAGCGATCGAAGGGCAGGCCGGGCGGACCGCCGCCTTTACGGTAGGAATGCTCTTGAAGCGGTCCGGTGTGTCGCTGGAGCGGGCACAAGACCTTGCCGTCGATTACTACGATCCGCGCTGCTCACCGCCTGACGAAGACTGGATGCGCGAGCGGATCGAGCGGGGCTGGCTCGACGGTGAGGGGCGACCCGGTTGCGATCGTCCCGAGGTTCTGGTGGCAAACGCCTTTGCCGGCATCGTCGTGCCCGAGCCGGTGTACATGAACGGCGGCGGCACCACATCGACCACGCGCGTCCGTTTCCTGGCTGATACGAGTGCGCTGGCGCAAGTGGCGTGGCTCTGCAAGGGATGGCTCCCAAGAGAGGGCGTCGTACTGCTCGCCGGGCAATCGCGGATCGGCAAGACGTTCCTGTTGCTGGAGCTTGCCGGCGCATTGGCTACGGGGGGTAGCTTCTTCGGCCGCTCGGTGCGCGAGCGTGTCGGCGTGCTGATCCTAGCCGCAGAGGGGGCAGGCACGATCGCCCCGCGCCTTGAAGCTCTGCGCCTGCACCGGCTTGGCGGTATAGACGCCGCGACGTTGCCGATCGCATGGGCGGAGATCAGCGACGCTAACGAGATCGGAGCAATCGTCACCGCAGCGGCGGCCGAGATGCAAAGGCGCTTCGGGCTCCGGCTCGGCATGATCGGCGTCGACACCGTCGCGGCGGCCTTTAATGCCGACGAGAACGATGCCCAGCTTGCCACTGCGGCGATGAAGGCGCTCGGCAAGCTGGCCAGTGAAGCCCGCACGCTCGTCGTCGCCGTGGCGCACTACGGCAAGAGCGACGGGGCCGGCGTGCGCGGGTCGAGTGCATGGACCGCATCTGCCGACGTGATCCTTGCCGCCACGGGTGAGATTTCCGAAATCAGCGGAGAGGTGAAGGACCGCAAGGTCGCGCTCACCAAAAGCCGCTATGCCGAAACAGGACCGATTAGTGACTTCGAGCTTCGCAGCGTCAACCTCGGGCTGGACGAAGACGGCGATCCGATCACCGCAGCGGTCATCTCGACTGTCAGCGGCAGCGTGGCCATGCACGCGCATCAGGCGCTCTACATGGATCGGTTCGATACCCTCTTGCTCGCGGCTGCTGAGAAAGTGCCCGGTGGGCGTCAGGGCGTCCGGCGCGAGCTTATCCGGCAGTATTGCTATGAGGAATGGACGGACGCCACGCCGAAGAACCGCAAGCAGTGGTTCGAGCGAGCGGAAAAGGCGTTGCTGAAGCAGCGGTCCATTGAACGGGTGGTCGCGGCCACGGGCGAGGACTTTGTGGTGCTCCCGCCGCCCGTCGACCCGGCATCGCTGTTTTAGGGCCTCAACATGGGCCTCATGCACAAATCCGTTGAGGCCCTAGCCGGCCGCTTTACCCGAAAAGCCGCAGAAATGCGCGGTTCTTCGAGTCTTGGCAGGGCCTCAATGCCGGGCCTCAAGGGGCCTCATGACGTTTCGCCGGCCCTTCACCTGCCGCCGCGCAGCTTCCAGCGCAGCGGGGTAGGGCCTCAAAATCTTGAGAGTGTAGGGGTTGAGGCTTGAGGCTCTAAGCAAGTCCCTAAAAAATAACGGGAAAATTTGTAGCAATTCTGCCGAAAAATAAGGGTTGAGGCCCATGTTGAGGCCCAAGTGGAGAAGTGACGATGAAACTGAATGATCCAGCGGTGAAGGCGTTCGAAGAACCGGATGGCAGAAATGCCATAGACTGCCGCGATCCCATGACTGGCATTAATGCTACAGAGGGCCGCGACGCCGTTACCGGTGTATTTTTGAAAGGCTATCAGGGAGGTTCAAGAGCAGGCCGTAAGCGGGGCTCGCGTGCGAAGCTGGGCGAAAAGTTCTTCGCGGCGTTGCAGGCAGACTTCGAAGAGCACGGCGTCGGGGCTATCGCCCGAGTGCGGTTCCTCCGGCCGGACGTCTACCTTCAGGTGCTCGCCAAGCTCATGCCGCAGAAGATTGAGATCACGACCCCCACGGACGGCATGACCGACGAGCAGCTAGAGCAGATGCTCGCCTATGCCGAAGCCCGCATGGCGGAGATGAAAACGATCGAGGGCGTCGCGGTCGACGTCACCCCTACTGCGCTCCCGGCTCCAGCCGCCACGATCGAGGCCCTAGCCACCCCGCCGTCGCGCCACCCGAGCCGCGATGCAGCCGCAGCGGCCAGGCGGGCCGATCTACTTGACCAGCACACCGCCGCATCGGTCGGGGAGCCCGCAAGCCCGTCGCAATCTCTTCCGTATCCCGTGGGCCGCGTCGTGCCGCATTCCGATCGGGAGGCCGAGCGCCGCAACGTCACCAAGCTGGACGATGGTGGCGACGAGATCGACCCTGCGAGCTTGTTTTAGGAGGAAGCGCAATGGACGAAGACTATCTGGCAATGCGGCTGCTCGACATCGTAGGCGAGGCCGCCAGGGACCATGGGTGGATCGGAGCGTGGAAGCTCCTGCTCACCTGCAACGTGGACGGTTGCCTCGAACTGGCCGCATGGATCGAGCGCCAGTCGCCCGAATGGCGCGCAGAGACGTGCCTGGCGATGACGGGGCATGAACTTTACCCAAAGGATGAGCCCGGCCGCTAGGCGGCACCTCAATGTCTCGGCTAGGTATAGGCTAATGAGGCGTCTCATGTCGATCTCCAAGTGACGCATTTTCGAGTCTTAAAAGGTCGATTGACATTTACGAGACAATCAGGCAGAAGGGTCTAGAACTAAATGAGACAGGATAGACACCCCATGTTGATCGGATATGCCCGCGTCTCGTCGACCGGCCAGAGCCTCGACGTGCAACGTTCCGCCCTGGCCGATGCCGGCTGCGAAGAGATATTCGAGGAAAAGCGATCGGGGCGTACAGCCTCCGATCGCACCGAACTTCAGCGAGCCCTCCAGATGATCCGCAAGGGGGACACGCTCGTAATTACTCGCCTAGACCGGCTCGCCCGATCGGTGAGCGACCTGCACCAGCTTGTCGAGCAGGTGACGGCGAAGGGCGCGGGCCTACGCGTGCTGCAACAGGCAGGCATCGACACGACCACGAGCACGGGCAAGCTCATGCTGGCGATGCTGGCGGCCGTGGCGGAGTTCGAGAACGACATTCGCCGTGAGCGCCAGCGCGACGGGATTGAGGCGGCGCGGGAGCGCGGCGTCTACAAGGGCAGGCCAAAGGAGATCGACGCCGATCAGGTGCGCGCATTGAAGGCTGAAGGGCTTGGCGCCGCCGAAATCGCCAAGCGCATCGGCATCGGCCGCGCCAGCGTTTACCGCGTGCTGGCGCAGTGACAACGCCCCACGGGAAGGGGCGAATAACAGGGCTAACAGCAACGAACGCGGCGGCTGGTATTCGCGTGCCCAAAAGCGTCCCTGTCGCCTCAACGAGGCTCCTAGGCGATCAGAGAGGGCCTTGCAGATCTGCCCGGCTCCAGTGTTTGACCCATCGTGTCACCAGAAAGCCAAAAGCGACCGGTGCAGCACATACGAGCGCGCCGACGATTAGGGCGGCGTAGGCCATGTCGGATCAGCCGGTCGCCTTGCGCAGCGCCTCATTGATCCGCGACTGCCAGCCCGACCCCTTGGCCTTGAACTTTTCGAGCACGTCATTGTCGAGCCGGAGCGATACCAGCGTCTTGTTGGATGTAGTGGAACCCTTCGGCCGACCGGGCGTGCGCTTGAACGCCTTCACGAACTCGGAGGGCAGCATCTCGCTTCCCTTCCGGGCGCGGGCGAAATCCTCCTTCGTCCACTCGGGATTGTCGTCATCGAAGACGACAGGCTTATTTGCCATAGCGCTTCATCTCCTTCTCATGGGCGCGGCGAAAGCTGATCGGCCGCAGCACCGTTCCGCGCAACGTGAAGGCCAGGCAATAGCCTTCGCCCTCGATCCTGCCGAACGCACGATACCGCGCCTCGCCATAGTCGCTGCGCTCGTCGACGATCACCGCCGCTTCAGGAAGATCGAGCATCCCCGCGTCAGCAAGCGACACGCCATGCTTGGCGATATTCGCTGCGTCCTTCTCGGGATCGAACTCAATCTTCATGCGAATATCATGTAGCTACAAACAATGAGGTGCGCAAGGGTTTGTTGTAGATACAGATAACTCAAGCCGGCGCACTGTTATGCACCTGTCGTCAGCGGAGTTTTCGTTGCAGCCTGCCTCTCCGCCATTGCACTACCAGCGCACAAGTTGGCCTGCCAAA
>JBJTSG010000151.1:0-11750 GCA_046076505.1 Erythrobacter sp.
AGGCTGAAGGCGCTGCCCATGTGGGCGTTGAGGTCGGCCTTGAAGTCCTTGGGCGCGTAAGAGAACTTGGTGACGATGCGGTCATGGATGTCGGGGATCAGGCGGCGGCCCAGTTCGTCGAGGATCATCTTTTCCAGGCGCGGCCCGACCTCGTCCCAGTCCAAGGGCATCTTGCCCATGTGGCTGACCGGCACGAGCGCGTAGAAGGTGCTCTTGCCCGCCGGCGCCATCGAGGGATCGGTGACCGTCGGATGGTGGAGGTAGATCGCGAAGTCCTCGGGGACGACGCCGTTCTTGTAGATGTCGTCGAGCAGCCCCTTGTAGCGCTTGGCGAAGAGAATCATATGGTGCGGGATGCCGGGCCAGGTGCCCTCCAGCCCGAAATGCACCACGAAGAGGCTGGGCGAGAAGCTCTTGCGGCCCAGCGACTTCGCCATGCTCCGCCCGCGCTCCGAGCCCGACAGCAGGTCCTTGTAGGAGTGCATGATGTCCGCGTTGCTTGCGACCGCGTCGAAACGCTGGCGGAAGCCGCTCTTCGTCTCGACTTCCGTGGCGCGGGTGCCCAGCGTGTGGACCTGCACCACCGGATCGCCGATCCGCATCGTCCCGCCGAGGCGCTCGAAGTGGCGCACCATGCCGGCGACAAGGCGGTTGGTGCCGCCGCGCGCCCACCACACGCCGCCGTCCTTCTCGAGCTTGTGGATCAGGGCGTAGATCGACGAGGTGTTCATCGGATTGCCGCCGACCAGCAGCGTGTGGAACGAGAGCGCCTCGCGCAGCTTCTCGTTCTCGACGTAGCTCGCGACCATCCCGTAGACCGAGCGCCACGCCTGCTCCTTGATGAGCGCGGGCGCGGCCTTGAGCATCGACTTGAAGTCGAGGAAGGGCTTGGTGCCGAGCTTGAGGTAGCCCTCCTTGTAGACGCGCTCGGAATATTCGAGGAAGCGCGCATAGCCCGCGACGTCCGCCGGGTTCAGCTTGGCGATCTCGGCGTTGAGCTGCGCGTCGTCGTTCGAGTAGTCGAAGTTGGTGCCATCGGGCCAGTTCAGGCGGTAGAACGGCATGACCTTCATCAGCTCGACATCCTCGGCGATGTCGTGGCCGGTCAGCCCCCACAGCTCCTCGAGGCAGGCGGGATCGGTGATGACGGTCGGGCCGGCGTCGAAGGTGAAGCCCTCGCGCTCCCAGAAATAGGCCCGCCCGCCCGGCTTGTCGCGGCTCTCGATAACGGTCGTCGCGATGCCGGCGGATTGCAGCCGGATGGCAAGGGCGAGGCCGCCGAAGCCCGATCCGATCACGCAGGCGGTGCGGCCTTCATAGCGTGCGGCGAGGGCGGCGTTCACGCCCTTCGCCCCTGAAAGGTTGAGCTTCGCATCGGCGTTCATGCCGGGGTCTCCGTGTTGAATGGCTTGCCTGAGGAAAACAGTGCGCGGATCGCGCGCGGAATAGCTACGGGCGGCTTGCCCGTGAGGATGCGCAACCGGTCGGGCCAGGTCGATCTGCCTGCATAGAAGCGTTCGACGAGCGCACCGCGCAGGGCGTAGAAATGCTCGAACACCACCACGCGTTTGCCCGGCTCGGCGGCCTCGAAGAGCATGCGGCTGAGCATCCGGTAATAGGCGGTATTGCGCCAGTGGCGCTTGGCGCGGCGGCGGCAGAAGGCGGCGAGCTCCTGTCCGCTGACCTCCGGGCGGCGCGCCAGCAGCCGGGCGATGGCGAGCGCGTTGTCGACCGCGAAGGGCAGGGGGTAGCTGTTGAGCGGGTGCGAGAAGCCCCCGCGCGCGCCCGCCAGCGCGACGCCGGGGATCGCCACTTCGGCCAGCGCCGCGTTGAAGTCCCCGCCCGAGATCACCGGCAGGATGCCCGCTTCCTGGTCGATCACCTCGCCTTTCCAGCCGTGCGCCTTGGCATAGGCGGCGACGCGACCCTTGAGGACCTCTGCGTCCATCTTGGGCTGGTCGGCATAGTAGGTGTCCTCGACGAAGACCTCATCCTCGGACAAGGGCAGGACATAGACGAAGCGGTAAGCCTCGCCGTTGCCGTAAGGGGCTATCTGATCGACGCAGGCGTCCATGATGACGGGGCGGGTGAGGCCGTGGGGCGTCTCGCACTTGAAATGCTGGCCGAGGAACACCTGCCAGCCGCCGGCGAGCGCCTCGGACGACTTGAAGGGCCGCGCGTCGATCACGCGGGGGGTAGCGATCCGGGTGCCGTCCGCAAGGGTCACGCCGCCGGCATCGAGCGCGGCGGCCTTGGTGCCGAGCAGCACGCGCTCGGCCGGCAGTTCGGCCATCAACGCGCGGTGGAACTCGGCGCTGGCGAGCGAGCGGTAGGAGGTCGGGAGCGTGCGGCTCAGCGCCGGGAAGGCGATGTCGTAGCCCTCGTCCCAGCCGTTCAGGGCAAAGCCGGCCATCAGGCTGCGGGCAGCGGGGCGGATGTCGGTCTCGAACCAGCTCCAGCGATGGTGGCCGCCCAATGTCCGCCCGGCCTCGACCAGCAGGAACCGCGTGCCGGGGGCATGGCGGTGGAGCGCGAGCGCGATCAGCCCGCCGGCCAGCCCGCCGCCGACGATGACGACGTCATGCGGGGCAGCATCGCGCGCGCCGGGGTATGGCGGTGAATCGACCATCGCCCGAAGCCCTAGGCGAGGCGAGCGCGAACGGCAATCGCGCTGCACCATCAGGCCATGATCGGCATGTTGCAACATCTCTCCCGGGAACCTAAGCGCACCCCGCCGTTTGTCGCTCCAGACCGGGCGCTGCCCCGGCAAACTTCTGCATTTATGCAGGAATTTGCAGAGGGCGCCCCATATCGCAGATGAGGATCGCTACATGACCGTCTCCCCCTTCGTGCGCGCCTTCGGCCTTGCCGCCGCGCTGTGTGCCGCTCCCGCCTTCGCGTCCGATGCTCCCGCCGAAACGACCGGCATCGCCGCCGCCGAGGGCGATGGAGCGCCGGTCAGCGTGGCCGCACAGGCCGCAACCCAGGTCCAGCCCTCCGCCCCGCCTTCGGCTCCCCCCGCCTTCGCCCTTTCGCGGCCGGTGTTCGACGACACCTGGGCGACGATCGGCCTCGGTCTCGGGCTGGTGCCGAGCTACGCGGGCTCCAACGACTACATCGCCTTCCCGCTGCCGCTGATCGTCGGCCGGATCGGCGGGGTCGGGATCAGCCCCAACGGTCCGGGCTTCCTCATCGATCTCAACCCCGGCAAGCCCGGCCTCGCCCCGCAGAAGGGTGCGCGCATCGCGGTCGGCCCGGCATTCCGGCTGCGCAACGACCGCAATGTCCAGATCAAGGACGATGTGGTGGCGCGCGCGGGCAAGCTCGACGCGGCGCTCGAGGTGGGCGGGCACATCGGCCTCGCCTGGCGCGGGGTGTTCAAGCCGGTAGACCAGTTCAGCGTGGGCGTGCAGGCGCGCTGGGACGTGCTCGGCGCGCACGAGGGCATGGTGATCGAGCCGCAACTCAGCTACCGCGCCCCGCTCGGCCGGGCCTTCACCCTCCAGGCGCAGGTCAGCGCCGAATTCGTCGACGACAGCTTCGCCGACTACTACTTCACCGTCTCCCCCGCCCAGGCGCTGGCCAGCGGCCTGCCGCGCTTCCGCGCCGGCGGCGGGCTCAACCGGATCGGCACCTTCGCGATCCTCGGCTACGACCTTGACCGCAATGCCCTCAACGGCGGCTGGAGCGTGACCGGTGTCGGCGGCTATTCGCGGATGTTCGGCGACGCGGCCGACACGCCCTACACGGCGCTGCGCGGCGATCCGAACCAGTTCATCCTCGGCCTCGGGGTCGCCTACACCTTCTGACGCTTGCCATGGCTCCCCGCTCGCGCCATCAATCGGCGCAAGAGAGGGGAACCATCATGAAGCATCTTCGCAAGCTCCTGTGCGCCGGGGCGGCGCTCGCCGTCGCCGCGCTCGGCGCGCCGCTCGCCGCCGAGACGATCGCGATCCGCGCCGGGAGCGTCATCACCGATGCAGCGGGGAACCCGAGCGGCCCGGCGACGATCCTCGTCGAGGACGGCAGGATCGTGTCGATCACGCCGGGCCACGACGCCGCCGCCGACCGCGAGATCGACTTGAAGGGCAAGACGGTGCTGCCCGGTCTCATCGACCTCCACACCCACCTGACCGGCGATCCGGGCGGCGACTTCTGGAAGGAGGCGACCGAGCCCGAGGAATGGGGCGTCGTCGTCGGCGCCAAGAACGCGCGGATCACCGCGCTCGCCGGCTTCACCACGGTGCGTGAGGCGGGGAGCGGGCGCGAGACCGCCTTCTCGCTGCGGCGCGGCACCGCGCAGGGCCTGATCCCGGGGCCGCGGATCGTCGCCGCCGGCCCCGCACTGTCGATCATCGGCGGGCATGGCGACGTCAACGGCTTCACCCCCGAAGTCAACGAGCTGCTCGACACCGGCTTCAACTGCACCGGCGCGGTCGAGTGCGCGGCCAAGGTGCGCCTCGCCAGCCAGAACGGCTCGGATGTCATCAAGATCACCGCCACCGGCGGCGTGCTCAGCCAGCAGGGCCGCGGGCTCGAGGCGCATTTCACCTTCGAGGAAATGAAGGCCATCGCTGACACCGCGCATTCGCTCGGCCTCAAGGTCATGGCCCACGCCCACGGCGCGCGCGGGATTGAGCAGGCAGCCCGCGCCGGCATCGACACGATCGAGCACGGCACCTTCATCGACGAGGCGGCGGCCAAGGTGATGCGCGAGCGCGGCACGGTGCTGGTGCCGACGCTGATGGCCTTCCAGGGCGTCTCCGAAGGGCTCGGCAAGGGCGTCTACACGCCGGTGGTCGAGGAGAAGATCCGCATGACCCAGCCGGTGATCGCCTCGCTCGTCAGCCGCGCGCGCCAGTACGGCGTCACCATCGCCTTCGGCACCGATGCGGGCGTCTTCCAGCACGGACGCAACGCGCAGGAATTCGCGCTGATGAAGAAGGGCGGGATGAGCGACCGCGAGGCGCTCGCCGCGGCGACGACGGGGGCGGCCAAGGTGCTCGGAATGGAGAACCAGATCGGCCGCCTCGCGCCGGGCTACTCCGCTGACATCATCGCAGTGGACGGCAACCCGCTCGCCGATGTGACCGTGCTCGAGAAGGTCGGCTTCGTTATGGTGCGCGGGCGGGTGATCGAATAGCCCGCGCCCGAGGCTAGAGGCCCCCCACCGGCAGCTTGAGAAAGGTGTGCCCGCCCGCGCTCGGCGGGGGGAAGGCGCCGGCGCGGAATTTGACCGGGAGCGGCGGGCACGCGCGCCGCCCTGCCGCTGGCGCGCCGTCTTGCCGCGCGCAGCCGCCTCGCGCGGACGCTTTTCGGTTGTTGGTGATTGCGGTTGCTGTCGCGATCATCATCGGCTGAGTTCGCCTCACCCCGCCTTCATCGCCGCCAGGTCCGGCCGCTCGGCGATCGCCGCCGCGGTGTAGGCTCGCGCGCTTTGCGCGACCGCTCTCCCGAGGTGCCAGTCGAGGATCTGCATCCCCTCCGGGATCGGCGGGATCAGCAGCGCGTCGGCCTTGGCGAGCGCGTTCTCCGCGCCCGCCTGCGAGCCGACCACCATCGCCCTCGTCATGATCTCGACGAGGCTCGGGAAGCGCCGTGCGGGCTTGCGCCTCAGGAGAAGATCGCGCAGCAGCTCGAAGGGCGTGCGCACGTCGCCGTAGCGCGCCTCGATCCGCCACGCCGCCCCCGCGTCGGCAGAGAGCGCGACCACCACGTTCGGCCCTGCCTTGGCGGCGCGCATGATCTCGACCGGCACGTTGTCGAGCACCCCGCCGTCGATCAGCACGTCGCCCTCGCTGGTGACAAAGGGCGGGAGGATCGTCGGCAGGCTGCCCGAGGCGCGCACCGCCTCCCACAGCGCGCCGCGGCGGTGGACGTGGACCCGGCCTGTCGAGAGATTGGTGGAGACCGCGAAATAGTTGGCCGGCAGGTCGGCGATGTCGCGCGTGCCGTAGCGCATCTGGAGCTGGGCATCGAACACGCGCGGGTCGAGGAAGGAGTGCACCGGGATCGTCACCTTGCGCATCGCCTTCCTGGTGATGAACATCTCCTCCATCTGCGCGAGGGTTTCCTCCGCACCGAGGCCCATCGCCAGTGCCCCGGCCATCGCTGCGCCCGCGCTGGTGCCGCCGTAGAAGTCGATCGGCACGCCTTCCTCGATCAGCGCCTGCATCACGCCCAGATGCGCGCAGCCCAGCGCCCCGCCGCCCGCCAGCACCACGCCGTTGGCGCGCCCCGCGACGAAGCGTGCGAGCCGGGCGAGATCGGCGGGCGCATCGAGCGCGAGGTGATGGTGGAGCTTCACCCCGCGCGGGGTCAGCCAGCGCGCCGAGCCGGCGATCGGCTGGCCGGCGCGCTCGCGCCACAGCACCAGCGTGCGATCGTCGGGGCGGAAGCGGGGGAGGGCATCCGCCTCGAGCGGGGAGAGGCCTGCGTCAGGCTCGCCGAGCGGCGCGATGAGCAGCAGGTCGTCCGCATTGCGGGCGATCGCGCGGTTCCAGGCCTCGTCCTTGCTGCCTGCGAGCAGGATGCGGGCATCGCCGGCCTCCAGCCCCGCGATCCAGCTGCCGAAGGCGTCGCTGCCGGGTCGAAGGCCGCCGGGGGCATCGCCGGGGCCGACCAGCCGCACGTCCTCGAGGCGCGCCAGCGCGGCGAGGAGGCGCTCGGGCAGCCCGGCGGGAATGCCGCTCCCTCCCGCCGGGAGCAGCGCCACGACCCGTCCGGGCCGCGCGGCGATCTCCGCCGAATGCGCGGTGGTGCGCGCCAGCCGCCGCGCGATCTCGCCGAGCACGCTGTCGGCGACCTCGCGGTGGACGTCCGTCACCTCCTCCCACGCCTCGCGGGTGAGCGCGTAAACCATGCTGTCGCGCGTGGCGCGCACGTCGGCGGTGCGGGTGCCGCCGGCGAAGAAGGCGAGCTCGCCGATTGGTTCTCCGGGCGCGATCTCGGCGACGACCCGCCCATCGGCAAGGATCACGTGGAAGCGGCCCGTGGCGACGATGTAGAGGGTGTCGGCCTCCTCGCCGCAGCGCACCAGCAGCTCGCCGCCGCGCACCGTGACGAGCCGCGCCCACGCCCTCAAGGCCGCGCGCGCCGCCTCGCCGAGCCCGGCGAAGGCCTCGACCTTGCCGAGCACGCTCGGCCCGTCGAGGCCTGCATCCCGATTGTCCCCCGTCACGCTCACCCGCGCTTGTCTCCCCCGCGCCGCGACTCCCCCCCGGCGCGGACGAGCCTAGCCGAACGCCGGAGCGGCGCAAAACAAATGGATTTCGCAGCGGGCCGGGGCTATGGACGTCGCCATCCCCGGGGAGCCTGCTGCCGGAGGCGATGTTTCGCCGAAGGTCACAAAAACGGCTGAGAGGTGGGCATAAGCACCCCACGACCCGTCGAACCTGAACCGATTAGCATCGGCGGAGGGAGTGGGCGGCGCGCAAGCACCATGAACCCGCGCTCTTTTCCGCCCGTTGGAGAGAGACACGCACATGGCCGACATCAATTCACCGGTAGAAATCGGCGTCACCACCGGGCCGATCCGTGGCAGCCGCAAGGTCCATGTCGGCGCGCGCACCGGGAGCGGCATCCGCGTCGCGATGCGCGAGATCGACCTTGAGGGCGGTGAGCCGAGCGTGCGCGTCTATGACACCTCGGGCCCCTATACCGACCCTGAGGCGCGCATCGACATCAGCGCAGGGCTCGCGCCGCTGCGCCGCGACTGGATTCTCGCGCGCGGCGATGTGGAGGATTACGAGGGCCGCGAGGTGAAGCCGGAGGACAATGGCCGCCTCGGCCCCGATCGTTCGGGCGGCGTGCAGCAGTTCCCGAACACGGTGAAGCGGCCCCTCAGGGCCAAGCCGGGCATGAACGTCACCCAGATGCACTATGCCCGCCGCGGGATCATCACGCCCGACATGGAATATGTCGCCGAGCGCGAGAACCTCGGGCGCGAGATTGCCGCTGACCTCATCCGTGACGGCGAGAGCTGGGGCGCGGAGATCCCCGACGTCATTACCCCCGAGTTCGTCCGCAGCGAAGTCGCGCGCGGCCGCGCTATCATCCCCTCCAACATCAACCACCCCGAGAGCGAGCCGATGGCAATCGGTCGCAACTTCCTCGTCAAGATCAACGCCAATATCGGCAATTCCGCCGTGGCCAGCGACGTCGCGCAGGAAGTCGACAAGATGGTCTGGGCGACCCGCTGGGGTGCGGACACGATCATGGACCTCAGCACCGGTCGCAACATCCATGACACCCGCGAATGGATCATCCGCAACTCGGCCGTCCCCGTCGGCACCGTGCCGATCTATCAGGCCTTGGAGAAGGTCGGCGGCATCGCGGAAGAACTGACGTGGGACATCTTCCGCGACACCCTGATCGAACAGGCCGAACAGGGCGTCGACTATTTCACCATCCACGCAGGCGTGCGCCTCCCCTACATCCCGCTCACCGCCAAGCGCGTCACCGGGATCGTCTCCAGAGGCGGCTCGATCATGGCCAAGTGGTGCCTTGCCCACCACAAGGAGAGCTTCCTCTACGAGCACTTCGACGAGATCACCGAAATCATGAAGGCCTATGACATCGCCTATTCGCTGGGCGACGGGTTGCGCCCGGGCAGCATCCGCGATGCCAATGACGAAGCGCAATTCGCCGAGCTCTACACGCTGGGCGAGCTCACCAAGCGCGCCTGGGAACAGGACGTGCAGGTGATGATCGAAGGCCCCGGCCATGTGCCGATGCACAAGATCAAGCAGAACATGGAAAAGCAATTGGAGGCCTGCGGCGAGGCGCCGTTCTATACCCTGGGGCCGCTCGTCACCGACATCGCGCCGGGGTATGACCACATCACCAGCGGCATCGGCGCTGCACAGATCGGGTGGTATGGCACGGCGATGCTCTGCTACGTCACGCCCAAGGAGCACTTGGGCCTGCCCGACCGTGACGATGTGAAGGTCGGCGTGGTCACCTACAAACTCGCCGCCCACGCCGCAGACCTCGCCAAGGGCCACCCGGCGGCACAGGTCCGCGACGATGCTCTGAGCAAAGCCCGCTTCGAGTTCCGCTGGCGCGACCAGTTCAACCTCAGCCTCGACCCCGACACCGCCGAGCAGTACCACGACCAGACGCTCCCGGCGGAAGGCGCGAAGTCGGCGCACTTCTGCTCGATGTGCGGGCCGAAGTTCTGCTCGATGAAGATCACACAGGAAGTCCGCGACTTCGCCGCCAAGCAGAACGCCGGCATCGAAACCTTCGTCGCAGGCGAATCCCCCCTCCCGCTTGCGGGAGGGGCCGGGGGTGGGCTCGACGAAGCCGCCGCCGAAGCCGGGATGGCCGAAATGAGCGCCAAGTTCCGCGAAGTCGGTAACCAGCTCTATGTCGGGGCAGGGGACCGTGAGCACGATTAACGCGTTGACTCTCATGGTTTTCCCGGCAGATTGGACCTGCGCGGGGGCGATCCCGCGCAACCGAGGGGGGATGCGGATGTCTGATGCGGCAGTGGATGAAGGCGGCGCGCTGGGCGAAGCCGAGCGCAGCGAGTGGACAATCTCGCTCAACCTCGCGGGGTGGCCCGGTGCGGCGGGATCCCCGCTTGCCACCCGCGCCATCGACGGCCTCCATCTCACGCCGGGCGAATACTGGGTGACGCTGGAGGATACGCCCTCGGGTGCTTCAGGCTATCGCAATGCAGCCTCCAGAAAATGGTCCAACACCATCTTCGCGATTGTTTCGACCGGAGAGGAAATCGGGCGGCAAACGCTCGGCGAGAACTGTAACTTCCCTGAGCGGCGGGAGGCACAGAAGGATTTCAACGGGCCCGACAAGAAAGGCAGGCCCTTTTTCGTGCTGCGGGTGAGCAACGTGTTCTTTCACCCGATCCTTGGCGCGCGCGGGAATGAAGGCGAGCTGAAACTGCGTATCCGCCGGGTGCGGGAGATCGCCCCCACCAACTGCCAGCCCTTTCCCTGACGCCCGGTGAGCGGCCTCAGAGCATCTTGCCCGCCAGGATTGCCGCCCACACCAGCACCGTCAGCCCCGCGCCGAAGATCGTCGCGCGGATCGCCAGCGCCAGCCGCCGCGCCTGCGCGTCGATCGAGCGGACGAAGGCGGCGAACAGCCGCTGGCGCAGCGCATCGCCCTCAAGCCCTTCGCTCTCGAACTCCTCCCCCAGCAGCATCGCCTGCAGCAGCAGCCAGCTCGAAATCGCGAGCGGCGCCAAGGCGGCGAGGCTCGCCAGCGTCAACACCGGCTGACTCGCCGCATCGAGACTGAGCGGCGCGCCCGAGCTCGCCGAGACCGGATGCGTGCCGATGGTCAGCAGCAGCGCGTTGAACCCGAGCAGCGCGCCCGAACGCACCGACAGGTCGAGATCGCGGTTCTCCAGAAACTCGAGATCGGCGACAAAGCCGGGTTCGACCGGCTCGCCGCGTATGTCCTGAAAGGCGCGCAGGTTGTGACGGAAGGACGAGCGGAACATGGCCTGCGCGATCTGCGACGATCCCGGCGATGGCGCAAGCGGGGAAATGCCCGCGTCAGTATCGATTGGCTGGCGCCGCGGCCCGTCGCCCCGTGTTACCCACCCACGTTATCGCACTCCTGCGCGGTCGGTCGCACGCTCTCCCTCCCACACACGAGGAGAGATCATCATGACCGACCGTGACCGGATCACCCCCAACAAGGACATGCGCCATGATCGCCGCGAGGACGGCCTCAACAATCAGTCCCCCGCGGCCAATCGCGCCAATCAGGAGGCCGCCTCGCGCCCGCCGGTCGATGCCGAGCACGCGCTCGACGATCGCGGGCACATGACCGCGACCCCGCAGGAGGGGAGCAGCTACCAGCCGCTGCGCTCGGGGAGCTATGAGGACCGCCAGCGCGCCGATGACAGCAACTATGTCATCGACCAGGGCGCCGCTGCGCGTTCGGGCGACCAGCACATGACGAGCCGCCAGCGCGGGCCCGGTCAGCACGGCGATGCGATCCGCGAGAGCCAGTCGGCCCCCGGCGGCGGGAGCGTCTTCCAGCCGCTCGCGGCCGACCCCCGCAACCTCGAGGAGAGCGAGCAGGGCCAGCATCGCGGCAATCCGGCAGCCCAGAAACAGCAGGGCCTGGGTGGCGGGCGCAGCTACGACCGGCGCGATGCCGACCCGCGCGGCATGGCGCCCGATCCGCAGGGCCGTCGTCCCTGAGCGGGCGGTCCGGCGTGCTTCGCGGCGCGCGGGGGCCTCGGACGAACGGCGCTAAGGCCCGCTCCCTTGCCGGGGAGCGGGCCTTTCGCGTCTGGAAGGGGGGCGGGCGGGCGCCGCTCGCTTGCCTACATGGCCGCCGCGCGCCAAGGGTGGCGCTGCGCCCCGCCTCGCTCCGGCGCCGCGTCAGCGCCGACGCCCTGCCGGCGGTGCGAAAGCCTCTCCCGAACAGATGGTTGAATGAAGACCGGGGTCGTGCGACCCCCCGTGGGCCTGTCCCTAGCCCGCGCCAAGCCCCTCGCAAGCCCCCGCAAGACCCCTCTTACACCCCTCCAAGACCCCCGTCAGGCGGCCCTTTCGGTACAATTCCGCCCTGCCTGCTTGGCGGCATAGAGCGCGTTGTCGGCCCGGGTGATGATCGCCCCGGTTCCTTCGCCCTCGCGCCTTGCGGCGATCCCGAAGCTGGCGGTCAGGCTCTGCGGCCCGGCGGCGGTGATCAGCGGGGTTGCCGCGATGGCGCGCCGCAGCGCCTCGATGCTCTCGGTGAAGGCGGCCTCGTCGGCGGTGAGG
>JBJTSG010000152.1:0-2549 GCA_046076505.1 Erythrobacter sp.
GCAGGAGGCATTCATGGAGGCCTATCACGTGGTCGCCACCCATCCGACCCTGCTCGACACGATGGGCGACGCGAATTCCAAGTACGACGTCTTCGGCAACTTGAGCCGAGCGATTTCGCCCAACGGGATGCTGAGCCCCCACGTCAATCCTGCGCTCGTCGCCGAGCCTCTGGAAGGGGCCAAAACGTTCTCGCGGGTGCGCCATGCGCTCTCGGGCAATATCTACGAGCGGCTCGGCGAGGACCTGGTCAAGGTGACCGCACGCGATGGGCGCACGGGCATCTTCGATCATGCAGCACACCACCTCGAAGGGCCGCTGGACCACGCCGACATTCAGCTGTGCGACTGGGTTGGGGGCAAGCTCCCGGCGGGCTGGGAGACGCTCCCTGACCACACCTCGAGCGGACCCGTGCCCGACCGCCGCAAGGCCATGGCCGACGAAATGCGTGAGAAATGGCGGCAATCGCTCGGCGACGAGGTCGATACGATCTCCGATGCCGAATTCGTCGACACGATCTACTACAACCTGTTCCCCAATATCTCTCCATGGGGCTGCTTCAACCCGATCTTCTACCGCTTCCGCCCGCACGGCGACAATCCGGAGGAATGCATTCACGAGATCATGTTCATGCTCCCTGTGGCAAAGGGCACAAAACGTCCGGCGCCAGCGAAGGTGCACTGGCTCGACTTCGACGACGACTACTGCGAGGCGCCGGAACTCGGGATGCTCGCCAAGGTGTTCAACCAGGACGTCGTTAACCTGCCGCACGTGCAGAAGGGCATGAAGTCGATCAAGTCGAAGGAGATCGTCTTCGCCAATTATGGCGAGACCAAGATCCGGCACTTCCACAAGCTGCTGACCGAACAACTCGGACGGTGAGGCCGGGGGTGGGGGTGCTTACTCGAGCATTCCCATCATCCGCTGCGAGCCAGCCTTGATCTTCAGGCCCTTTGCCTCGGGCGCGACGGGACGCTCCCACAGCGAGGCGGTGCTGCTGGCGGAAGGATGCGGGCGGGCAGGGGCCGCGGGCCGCGGCCCGAGGCGCACTGGCTGAGGCTCGGGCGCTTGGCTTGCCTCGGGCTCGGTAGCGACAGTCGGGGCGGTAGGAGCTGGCTCCACCTGCTGGACGGGCGCGACCATTGCCGGCTCAGGCTGAAGCTCAGGCTGGTGCTCAGGCTGAGGGTCAGGTTCGGGAGCTGGTCCCTCGCTGACAGGTGCGGCCTGTGCAGGTGGCGGGGCGGGCGGCTGAGGTGCCGGTGCCGCAGCTGGCGCGGCCTTGGCGGCAGGCGCTTCCTCACCATCCTCTCCGTTCACGCCGGCAAGGATTTTCGCGGCCACCTCGTCGATCGAGCCGACCACCAGCAGCGGTTGCCCGCCGATGATGCCCACGTTGGTCTGCCCGTTCTCCGCGGTGCGGAGCCACGCGACGTTCTCGGCCACCACGAGGTAGTTGCCGCCGCGCGATTCGAGCTTGATGAACTTCATGGAAGCGTTTCCCGGGGAGCTAGGCAGATGTCCTGAGGACTTGCCCGTCGGGATACCGCCCCGTGGGTTAAGGAATCGGTCAATACCGGCTTAATCCTGCACCGGCGCGATCTCGTCGAGGAGGCCCATCAGCGCCGCCCAAGACTGGCGGTCTGCGCTCGGATCGTAGGCGGGATTGGGCGCGCCTGCCGGCGTCAGCGGGTTCGTGAAGCCGTGCTCTATCTTGGCGAAGGACATGAAGTGCCAGTCCGCCCCGACCCGGTCCATCTCCTCCCAAAAGGCCGTGACGTCGCTGCGCGGGACGAGCGAGTCGGCGTCGCCGTGACATACCAGCAGGCGCGGGACGATCGGGGCGGCAGCGGGGAGGGGCGTGGCGAGCAGCCCATGGAAGCTCGCGACAAGCGTAAGGTCTGCGCCGTCGCGGGCGAGTTCGAGCACCGCCATGCCTCCGAGGCAGAAGCCGATCGCGATCTGCGGCAGCCCGGGCGCGTACTTTTCCAGCGCGTCGAGCGTCGTCCGAAGCCTGGTGCGCATCGCATTCGGATCGGCGCGCAGCCGGGTCATGGCGGCAGCGGCGCTCTCGACATCGTGCGGTGCCTCCGGGCCGTAGAAGTCGCCGATCAACGCAACGCAGCCGACGTCAGCAAGGGCACGCGCCTTTGCCTCTACGCCGGGCGTCACGTTCATGAAGGTCGGGAATACTGCCACAGCCGCCCTTGCCGGGCCGGCGGGCTGCGCCAGCCAACCGGTCAGCGCGGTACCGCCATCGGTGTATTCGATCCGCTCGAGCCTCGTCATTCGACCGGCAGGAAGTCCGGCACCGAAAGATAGCGCTCACCCGTGTCGTAGTTGAAGCCCAGCACCCGCGCCCCCGCGGGCAGTTCGGGCAGCTTCTTGGCGATGGCGGCAAGCGTCGCCCCAGAGGAAATCCCGACCAGCATTCCCTCCTCGCGCGCCGCGCGGCGGGCCATCTCCTTGGCGTCATCGGCATTGATCGCTATCGCACCGTCGATGGACGCGGTGTGGAGGTTGCCGGGGATGAAGCCGGCGCCGATGCCCTGAA
>JBJTSG010000153.1:0-4794 GCA_046076505.1 Erythrobacter sp.
GTTCAACAACGAAGGCCATCTGGGCCTTCGCGAATGGCGTATCCATGGTCGCGTAGCTGAGGCCATCACGCGCCTAGATGCACGGTTCGTTCTTTGCGAACCTGCATTGACGCAGGCTCGCTATCGCGACCTGCTGACAAAGCAAGGCCAGTCGCCTGAATTGAAGCCGTCATTTGCCTCGGACAATCCGCAGGACCGCTTGTGGCGGGCCGCAAATCAATGGGCGAGGTATGATCATCTCTCGCGCACCAACAAGGTGCGAGAAGTCGGCGAGCGGATGATGAGCCGGGACCGTGGGCTTGAGCGGTGACTCGGCCCACAATCCTGAGGAAAAGCTTGAAACATTTGTTCAAAACGTGATATGATTATATTATAATGTGGTCGCAAACTCAGCACCTTAGATGTGCGAGTTTCCCCCACGACGATCAGACCAGACAGACACAATTCCGATCAGGCCGCTCGCCATTTCGAGCGCGCGTGATGGTGATTGTGATGAACGAGATTGTCGGAATTGCACCGGACGAGCTCAGCGAATATCGCGCCGCTGTTGCTGGTCTTGAAGGTATGACGGACGCTGAGAAGGACGAGGCGATCCGGATCGTTGAATCGATCATGGCCGCACATGCCAGAGCGGCCTGGGGCCTTGATCCCACTGATCTTGCTATTGAAAACAAGGCAGTGGCCTCTTCACAGAAGGGGCCTGAAAATGGTACGATGCAAGCTCATGGCCAAGCCATGCTTGTTGACCTCAGTCCAGAGGGCGCGATCACAAAACAAAACAAACCGGAAATTGCGCCATGACAGACATGAACTCGAAAAAAGCCGTCATCTATTGCCGCGTATCATCAGCGCAGCAAACCATCAGGACCGACGGTCTTTCCTCACAGGAACAGCGTTGCCGCAGCTATTGCGAGCACAAGGGCTATGAGGTCGTCGAGGTCTTCAAGGACGATATGTCGGGCAGCTTGGTCAAGCGTCCAGGCATGGATGCCATGATCAAGTTCCTGCGCGCCACGCGCAAGCATTCGCATGTGGTCGTCATCGACGATATCTCACGCCTGGCGCGCGGCATCGAAGCCCATTTGCAGCTCCGTGCTGATATCGGCGCAACCGGCGCGTCATTGGAATCGCCATCAATCGAGTTTGGCGAAGATTCAGACAGCAAGCTCGTCGAGAACCTCCTTGCCTGCGTCAGTCAGCATGCCCGCCAGAAGAACGCGGAACAAACGCTCAACCGCATGACAGCACGTGTCCAGCAAGGCTTCTGGGTCTTCCAGGCTGTATGGGGCTACAAGTATGCGCGTCACGCGAGCGGCGGCAAGGTTCTCGTTCCTAATGAGCCGTTGGCGTCAGTCCTGCGCGAAGCGCTTGAAGGCTATGCCAGCGAGCGCTTCGCATCGCAGGCCGAAGTGATGCGCTTTCTTGAAGCGCAGCCTTGCGTGCCGAAGATGGCAAATGGCACCGTCTCGAACGAGCGGGTCAAGCAGATACTGACGAACCCGCTCTATGCGGGGATCGTGCATCTCCCCTCGTGGAATATCGCACCGCGTCTCGGCAAGCACGAGGCGCTCATCTCCATCGAGACTTTCAATGCGATACAGGATCGCTTGAAGGGCAAGGCGCGCGGAGCCGTGCGGGCCGATGTCAGCGCGGATTTCCCGCTCCGTGGCCACGTCTGCTGTCCGTCATGCGGTCATCCGCTAACCGCGAATTTCAGCAAAGGCAGACAGGGTGCTGCCTATCCCTATTATCTGTGCCGTCAGCGCTCCTGTGAACTGCGCGGCAAGTCTTATGCCCGCGACAAGGTTGAAGGCGCGTTCGAAGCGCTCCTGCGGTCGGTCACACCGGCGAAGGAATTGGTCGAGTTGGCCGCTGCTGCCTTCCGCAATCACTGGAACAAGCAGGCGCTCAACGCGGAGCAATCGCGCAAGGCAATCGAGAAGGAACTCGCCGAAATCGAGCGCAAGGTTAAGCAGTTGCTTGACCGGATTATCGACGCCGAGAGCGCGACCGTGATCAGCGCCTACGAGAACCGGATCGCAGAACTGGAGAGCTCAAGGCTGCTTCTGAGAGAGAAAATGGCCCGCGCGACTCAACCGAAGAAGGATTTCGAAGAAAGCTTTCGAAACGCCATGGCGTTTCTTGCAAGTCCCTGGAATCTTTGGACGAATGGGTCGCTTGCGGAGAAGAAGATGGCCCTCAGGCTCACCTTTCCGAAGCATTTGGTCTATGATCCAAAAGGAGCCGTTCGAAACACGGAATTATCCTTTCCATTCAAGATGTTATTCGACTTGAACAACCCAAAAATGGAAATGGCGCACCCGACAGGATTCGAACCTGTGACCTTCGCCTTCGGAGGGCGACACTCTATCCAGCTGAGCTACGGGTGCATGGTGCCATGCGGTGCACATTGTCGCGTGCGGGGCGGCGCTTAGCAAGAGGCTTCGGGGGGCGCCAGACAAATGTGCCCTCGCGCCGCATGGCCGCACGCCCTGGCCCCGCAGCCGTCGGGGGCCGCGCTTTAACCTCTTGGCAAGCATGATCCCATAGCCTTCACCCTATGGTCATCCTTCCCTCAGAGCCGATTCCCTCCGCCGTGCCCGCCGGCGTGGCCGCCGATGCCGCGCCCGAGGTGCTGGCCGAGGCACTGGTCGCGCTCCACGGCAAGGCTGCGACGATTGCGCTGCTCGCGCGGCTTGCGCCCGAGCCCGTCGAGATCGGCGGCGAGCTCGGCGCGGTGATCGCCCGCGCCCAGCCCTGGCAGCGCGCGCTGGTCGCCCGCACCGTTGCCGATTGCGGGGCGATGCTCGAGACCGGCCTTGCCGCGCTTTCCACGCTCCAGCGCCGCGGGCAGGACGCCGCCGCGCCCGCGCTGGTGCTGTGGCGCGAGTTCCATGCCGCCCGCGCCGCGATGGTCGCGGCGCTCGAGGGCGAACCCGCCTGACCGCACGCCTCCGCCCTTCACGGGCTTGACTGTGTTCCTGATCCGTTCCAACGCTGCGTCATGTCCGGCGCTTCCCCAACCCTTCCCGATTCGGCTGCCCTTTCCGCCGGCGACGTCGCGCGCGGGATCGCCCGGCTGTTCGCGAGGAACGACATCTGGTGCCTGCCCGAGGTGCCGCTCCGGAACGCCCGCCGCGCCGATCTCATGGGGATCGATGCGAAGGGCATGATCGTGATCGTCGAGATCAAGGTCGCCCGCGCCGACCTTCTCGGCGACGCCAAGTGGCCCGACTACCTCGATTATTGCGACCGCTTCTACTGGGGCCTTTCGCCGGGACTCGACCGCGCCCCGCTCGAGAGCGAGGCCTATCGCCCGGCGACCTGCGGGGTGATCGTCGCCGACTGCTACGACGCCGAAATCCTGCGCCCAGCCGCCCTCGAGCCGCTCGCCGCGGCGCGCCGCAAGACACAGGTCGAGCACCTCGCCCGCGTGGCGATGCGGCGGCACACCGCGCTGCTCGACCCGCTGTGCGCGGCGGTCGACGCGCTGACCTGAATTGGGCCTGTGAAGCCCCGCAAAAATCCGGCATAGCCGGGCGGCAATGCTCCCCGCCGATACCCCGATCCCGCTCGCGCTGCTGATCGTCAGCCTCACCGTCACCGTGATCGTCGCGCTGCGCTATGCGCTCACCAGCGGGCTGTTCGCCTGGGTGACCGCGAAGGTGCGGCCCGGTCTCTACGCGGGCCGGGGCAAGCAGATCGCACGCGAGGTGCGCTGGTCGCTGCTCTCGGCGGCGATCTACGGCACGCCCGCAGGGATCGTGCTGTGGGGCTGGCGGCAGTTCGGCTGGACCGAGCTCACCGCCGACTGGAGCGCGCTGCCGCTGTGGTGGCACCCGCTCTCGGTGCTGCTTTACCTCTTCGTGCAGGACACCTGCTTCTACTGGAGCCACCGCTGGATGCATCGCCCGAAGTGGTTCCGCATCGCCCATGCTGTCCACCACGAGAGCCGCCCGCCAACGGCGTGGACCGCGATGAGCTTCCATCCGGTCGAGGCGGTGACCGGCGCGGTGGTGATCCCGGTGCTGGTCTTCCTTGTGCCGATCCACGTCGCCACGCTCGGTCTCGTGCTTACCATCGCCACCGTGATGGGGGTCACCAACCATATGGGCTGGGAGATGTTCCCGCGCTGGGTCGTTCACTCGCCGTTGGGAAACTGGCTGATAACCGCCAGCCATCACGAGCGGCATCACGAGGAGTATCGATGCAACTACGGGCTCTATTTCCGGGTGTGGGACCGCTGGTGCGGAACCGACAGGGGGCTGTCGGCGCGGATCGTCGCCGAGGCCGGGCACGGACCGGCGGCGGTGCCGGCCGAGTAGGGCGTCTCGCCCTTCTGGGCGCGGGGCTGGCGGCGGCGGTCCCGGCGAGCGCGGGCGAGGTCGTCATCACCGTCACCGACGTGCGCTCGTCGAGCGGCGTGGTGCGCGCCTGCATGACCACCCGCGAGGACATCTTCCCCAGGTGCATCAAGGACCCAGGCGCCTACCGCACGGTCGTCCCCGCGAGCGGCCGGCTCGAGATCCGCTTCCCGGGCGTGAAGCCGGGCAATTACGCAATCGCGCTGCTCCACGACGAGAACAACAACGGCAAGGCGGATCGCGCGATGGGGATGATGCCCAAGGAAGGCTACGGCTTCTCGCGCGACGCGCCGGTGCGGATGGCCCCGCCCAAGTTCAAGGACGCGGTCTTCGCCGTTCCCGAGGCGGCGACGAAGCTGACGATCAAGATGCGGTATTTCCTCTGAGCCACCTCTCGGTGGCGCAGACCCCCCGCCCCGCCTCCCCACCC
>JBJTSG010000154.1:0-6228 GCA_046076505.1 Erythrobacter sp.
GGTCACCTCGCCGCCGAGCGCCTGCCACAGCACGATCCGGGCGCGGGCGGCGCGGCCGAGGGAGGCTGCCGCAGCCTCGCCGCTCGAATCCGCCGCGCGGCGGGCCTCCAGCACGTCGAGGAAGCTCGCGAGCCCCGCGCGGTAGCGGGTCTCGGCAATCACCGCGGCGCGCGCGAGCTGGTCGCGCTGGCTGACAGCGAGTTTCGCTTCGGCATCGGCAGCGGCGACCGTCGCGTAGCCGGCTTCCGCATCGCCCAGGGCCTGGAACACTGCGCCGCGATAGGCGGCGAAGGCGGCGCGCTTGTCGGCAGCCGCGGCGTAGATCTGCGCGGCGAAGCGGCCGAAATCGAGCAGCGGTCCGGCAACGGCGCCGGTGAGGGTGCCGACCAGCGAATCCGTGTCGAAGAACTGCGCGGGGCTGAAGGCGAGGAGGCCGAGGACGCCCGACAGGGTGATCCGCGGGAAGCGCGCGCGGGCAGCGGCGGCAAGGTCAGCGTCGCTTGCGGCGAGGTTCGCGCCCGCCGCCGCCACGTCGGGCCGGTTGGCGAGCAGTTCCGAGGGCAGCGAGGCGGGCGCCGCGGCAAGGCCGAGTGCCGGGGCGGGCGCGGCGAGGGCGGCGCGCACGCTGGCGGCGTCCTGCGCGGTGAGGGTCACGAGCCGGCCGATCAGCCGCGCCCGCTCGCTTTCGAGCGCGGCGAGGCGGGTCTCCGAGGCGCTCGCGGTCGCCTCGGCGCGGACGCGGTCGAAGCCCGGCGCGATCCCCGCATCCTCGCGCACCTTGGCGAGGCCTGCGAGCTGGCGCGCGGCGGCGGCATCGGCCCGGATCGCTTCGGCGCGCGCGTCGAGGGTCCGCCAATCGGTGACGCTCGCCGCGATCTCGGCCAGCAACGCGAGCCGGACACCCTGCGCCTGGGCGTTCGCGGCGTCGATCCGGGCGCGGGCGGCACGCTCCTGGGCCTTCAGGCGGCCGAAGATGTCGGGATCCCAGCTCGCCGTGACGTTCGCACCGTAGGAGGTTTGCTCGGTGGGAATGAAGCCCGATTGGCCCGCTTGCCCGAACTGCGCGGGGTTGATGCGGTTCTGGCGGATCGTGCCGTCGGCGGTGATGTTGGGAACGCGCGCCGCCTCCGCCCCGCGTGCCGCCGCGCGTGCCGCCTCGATCCGCGCCGCCGCCTCGGCAAGGTTCGGCGCATTGACCAGCGCCGCCTGCGAGAGGGCCTGCCACGCCGGGTCGGCCTGCGGCAGGAGCGCCGCGAGTGCGTTCCCGGTCGCGGCCTCGGGGCGGAAGAAGAAGGCCGGCGGAAGTTCCGGGGTGGGGGTCGCAATCTTCGGCGCGGGCTGCGCCATGCATCCCGCGAGCGTCAGCGCGAGCAGAGCGGGGGTCAGGCGGCGCATCGCCTCAGCCCTCCGTCTTGGAAGAGGCGCCCGCCTTGGCCGGGATGAAGGCGTCGATCTGCTGGCCGACACGGAACGCTTCCGACGGCGGGAGTGCGTAAATCAGCTGGAGGACGCGGACGTCGACGCGCTCGGCTGCGCTGTTGGTGAGCGAGCGCTTTGGCACGACCTGCGGCTCGGCGCGCACGAAGGTGGCGTTGACGTGCAGTTCGGCTGCCCCGCGCGGGGAGATGACCGCGGGCTTGCCGAGCGCGACGCGGCTGATCTCGTTCTCGTCGATGTCGACGCGCACGTGGAGCGGGCTGGTCTCGCCCATCTGGATGAAGGGCTGGCTGTTGCCGCCCCCCTGCGTAGCGACGAATTCGCCGGGGTGGACGTTGACAGCGAGGATCTCTCCCGCAATCGGTGCGCGCACCGTCAGCCGCTCGATTTCGGTGCGGGCTGCGGCGGCGGCAGCCTCGGCGGCGGCAAGGCGCGCGCGGGCCGAGCCGAGGCGGCTGGTGGCGGCGGCTTCCTCGCCCTCGGCGCGGATCACCTCGGAGCGGCTGACGGCGGCGGGATCGGCCAGGCTGCGGTAGAGTGCGAGCTGCTGGCGGGCGGTCTTCTGCGCGGTGGTCGCCTCGGCGATCGCGGCGCGGGCCTCACCCATCTGCGCCGTGGCCTGGTCGAGGCTGGCGCGCGCGGCGCGGGCATCGACGAGGAACAGCACTTCGCCCTTCGCCACCCGGTCGCCAGGGCGCACCCGCACTTCGATGACGAGGCCCGAGAGTGCCGAGCCGATGTCGATCACCTCGCTCGCCGGCTCGACAACGCCGGCGCCTGCGACCCGCGGTCCGTTCGCCAGCGCGCCGACCGCCTTGGGCGGCTGCTCCACCGGCTCGGCGGTGGAACGGTCGGGCAGGCCGACCAGGATCAGCCACGCGGCGACCGCCACGCCGATCAGCGCGGCGGCGGGCAGGATCTGTCGGGCAAAGCTCAGATTGCGAAGCATGGCGTCCTCGGCGGGGTCAGGGGAGAGGGGGAGAAGGGTGGGGCAAGATCAGTGGCCATCGGGCATCTCCTTGCCGTCATGCGTGATGCGGCCGTCCTCGAGCACGATGATGCGGTCGGCGAGGTCGAAGATGCGGTTGTCGTGGGTGACGATGATGCAGGTACGGTCGGGCGCGACCGCGACCTCGCGCAACAGGTCCATGACCCGCCGGCCCGAGGACGCATCGAGCGCCGCGGTCGGCTCGTCGCAGACCACGAGGCGCGGCTCGTGCACCAGCGCGCGGGCGATCGCGACGCGCTGCTGCTGCCCGCCCGAGAGCTGGCGCGGGAGCTTGTCGGCCTGGCTGCCGATGTTGAGCTTGTCGAGCAGCACCTTGGCCCGCTCGCGCGCTTCCTCGCGTGGCATCCCTTGCGCGATCAGCGGCACGGCCGCGTTGGAGGCGACGTCGATCGAGGGGATGAGGTTGTACTGCTGGAAGATGAAGCCGATGTTCTTGAGGCGGAACTTCACGAGCTCGGTGTCCGACAGACTGTAGATGTCGGTGCCGAACACCTTCACCTCGCCCTCGGTCGGCCAGAGGATGCCGCACATGATCGAGATCAGCGTCGTCTTGCCCGAGCCGCTCTCGCCGACGACGTAGGTGAGCTCGCCCGGGCGGATGTCGGCGTCGATGCCGTGCAGGACGCGGATCGTCGACTGCCCGGCCTCGAAGTCGCGGGCAATGCCGCGCGCGCAGATCGCCGCTTCCGGGGCACAGCCGCCGATGGTGCTCGTATCCATGATGGGCGCCTCGCTCACCGGAACACCGAGGCGGGTTCGGTCTTCAGCACCGAGCGGATGGCGATGAAGCCGGTGATCGCGAGGATCACCACCACCGCGGTCAGGCTGATGAGCGGGATCTGCCAGGGGATGTAGAAGCCCTTGAAGAACGGGTTGGAGCCGAAGCCCTTGATGAAGGCGACGGTGCCGATCACGCCGAGCGCGTAGCCGACCATGCCGACGAGCCCGGCTTGCGCGGCGACCATCTGCACGATCTTGGCATTGGTGACACCGATCGCCTTCAATGCGCCGAACTGCTTGATGTTGTCGCGCAGGAACAGGCTGAAGGTGAGCCCGACGATTGCCACGCCGACGACAAAGCCGAGGAACACGGTGATCCCGAAATTGGTCGGGATGCCGGTGTTCTGGATGATGAAGTCGACCCCGGCGCGGGCGAATTCGGCGCGGGTCTCGGCCTTGAGGCCGGTCTGCTGCTCGATCCGCGCGGCAACGCCTTCGGGGGTTTCTCCCTTGGCAATACCGACGAGCACGAAGGACAGCCGGTTGCGGGTGCCGGGAACGAAGTTCAGTGCATTGGAATAGCGGGTGTAGAGCACCACCGTGCTCGTGAAGGAGGGGATCGCGTCGGCGATGCCGCGGATCACCGCGCGCTGGTCGTTGAGTTCCAGGCGCTCGCCGAGCGGGCTCGCGCCGTTGGAGAACAGGCGGGTGACGCCGACGTCGTCGATCACCACCGTGTCGGGTGCGAACAGCACGTTCTTGTCGTTCGAGGCCATGCGCTTGGGCAGCCCGATCAGCGTCGCGTCGTCGACGCCGATCACCGCCACGCCCTCGAGGTCGCCGTCCTTGGTGCGGACATTGGCCTGCGCGCGCAGGTGCGGCACCGCCCATTCGACGCCCGGCACCGAGCGCACCTTGTCGAGCGCGGTCGAGGGCATGGCGTAGCTCACGTCGGTCGTCCGGCTGACCGGGTCCATCACCCACACCTGCGCCTCGGGCGCGTTGTAGACGCCGCTTGCCCCTCGTTCGACGAGGTTGACGAAGATCGTCATCTGCTGGGTGATCAGGAGGGTCGAGAAACCGATGCCGAACAGCAGCCCGTAGAACTTCTGGGCGTCCCCGGTAAGCATCCTGATGGCGATCCAGAGCACGTGAGCGGGAACCTTCCGAGGGTGGCGGGGTTGCGCCAACGATCGAATCGGCGCATTATTGAACGGCAGCGTTTAACTGAACGGAGCCGTTCACTTTGTCAATTGGCACGATGCCCGATCCTGAAAAAAAGTCGGCTCGCCGCAGAGTTGGACGGCCGCTGGACGTGGGCAAGCGGGCGGCCATCGTCGAAACGGCGGCGCATCACTTCTTCCATAACGGCTATGCGGCGACCGCCATCGAACAGGTGGCGGCCGACGCCGGCGTCTCGAAGGTCACGATCTACAACCAGTTCGGCGACAAGCGCGCGCTGTTCGCCGCTGCGGTCGAATGTGAGTGCGAGAAGATTCGCGGCCACTTCTCGCTCGAGGACACCGCAAGAGGGCCGATCCGGGAGCGGCTGATCGACATCGGACAGGCGATGTGCGCCTTCCTCTCGCGCCCCGAGATGCTCCAGTTCGAACGGCGCATTGCCGCCGAGACGGAAGACGAACCGGCCATCGGCGCGGCCTTCCTCGAAGCCGGACCCTGGCGGATGAAACGGGCCTTCGGTGCCTGGCTCGCGCACGAGGCGGCGGCGGGCGAACTGTCGCTCGACGATCCGCTGCTCGCCGCGGAACAGTTCGTCTCGATGTGCAAGGGCATGGGCGACCTCGAACGGCGCTTCGGGGTCACGGTCGAGGGCGAAGAGCGCGACCGGCGGATTGTGGGCGCGGTCGATGTGTTCCTGGCGGCTTATCGCGCGCCGCAGCGGGATCAAAAGGATCGATGAATTGCATCACCCTGTTCGATAATTCTCACCCCATGCGAAGACGCGCATTATCTTGCGATTCACCGTGCGGGTCCTACATTGCTCGGCACGAAAGGAATCTCCGCCGATGAGTCAGCAGAACGATCCGCAGCCCCAAGGCGATGGGCCCAACCCCTGGGTCAAGCAGCTGATGATCTGGGGAGGTATCTTCCTGGCCCTCCTGCTGGTGGTCACCATGTTCAGCAACGCTGGCCAGAGTAACGGCACGGCGATCCGCTATTCCGACTTCCGCGCTGCGGTGTCCGAAGGCAACGTCCAGGATGTGCAGATGGGCCCCGAGCTCATCACCGGCACGCTCAAGAACGGCGAGACCTTCAGCACCGTGCCCGTGCCCAATGATGTCGAAATCACCAAGCTGATGGAAGACAACGGGGTGCGCTTCACCGGCAAGCAGCGCGAAGGGCAGAACGTGTTGCTCTTCATCCTGTTGAATTCGCTACCCTTCATCCTGATCCTCGGCATCGCCTTCTTCGCGCTGCGCCAGGTCCAGAAGGGCGGCGGGGGCGGCGCGATGGGCTTCGGCAAGTCCAAGGCCAAGCTGCTGACCGAACGCTCGGGCCGGGTCACCTTCGACGATGTCGCCGGCATCGACGAGGCGCGCGAGGAGCTGCAGGAGATCGTCGAGTTCCTGCGCGATCCGCAGCGCTTCTCCAAGCTCGGCGGACAGATTCCCAAGGGGGCGCTGCTGGTCGGCTCGCCCGGTACCGGCAAGACCCTGCTGGCCCGCGCCATCGCAGGCGAGGCGGGCGTGCCGTTCTTCACCATCTCCGGCTCAGACTTCGTCGAGATGTTCGTGGGCGTCGGGGCGAGCCGCGTGCGCGACATGTTCGAACAGGCCAAGAAGAACGCGCCCTGCATCGTCTTCATCGACGAAATCGACGCGGTCGGCCGTTCGCGCGGCCATGGCCTCGGCAATTCGAATGACGAGCGCGAGCAGACGCTGAACCAGCTGCTGGTCGAGATGGACGGCTTCGAGGCGAACGAGGGCATCATCATCATCGCCGCCACCAACCGCCCCGACGTGCTCGATCCGGCGCTGCTGCGCCCCGGCCGCTTCGATCGCCAGGTGGTAGTGGATCGGCCCGACTACAGCGGCCGGCTG
>JBJTSG010000155.1:0-5123 GCA_046076505.1 Erythrobacter sp.
AAAACCCCCGACCCGGGGGCGATGGGTCGGGGGTTCCATGGAGCGTTCGTCACGCTTGTACACAGCAGGCCCCGATGAAGGGTGGGCAACAGGGGGGAAACCTCCCTTCGGCCCGCTCTGTGTGACGAGGAATAGCCGAGCGAGCCTTTCACTCACATGAACGCGACGCTCTTTCTGTCGCTTTCATACAACTGTCCGGCCCACCTCCGTTCAGCCCGGACGACGAGCCGTTGTCCGCGGGTCCTTGAAGGTGAAGGTGCTGTCGGCGACTGCGACGCCGTATCGCTGGTTCGCGAGCTGCACGCGCGTGCGGTTGTTCTGCGCATCCAGCGCGACCCAGTGGGTGAGCTGGAGCCCGCCGGGCGCCGCGGCGTTCTTGACGAAGATCAGCGTGATCATCCCGAACTCGGGCTTCTTGGGGTCGCGCACCTCGACGCTCACCACGTCCGGATTGCCGGTCGGGACCAGCTTGCCGAAGCGCTTCACGTCCTTCTGGGGATCGAACAGCGCACCCAGCGGCGAATTGCCGATCGGCCAGCGCTCGACCTGATTCACCTCGTAGTCGATCACGTAGAGCGACTTGCCGTTCGAGATGACGAGGAAGTTGGCGGCCTTGCCGTAGTCGAAGCGGATCTTGCCGGGGCGCTTCAGGGTCATCGTGCCGCGCAGGGTCTGGCCCTGGCGGTCGGTCTGGGTGAAGTCGGCCTTCATCGTCGAGATGCCGCGCAGCGCGCCGACAACCCGCTCGAGATCGTCCGCCTGCGCCGCGGTCTGAGCGGCGGCGGGCGCGGTCAGCGCGGCGGGGGCAAGGGGGGTGAGGCCGAGCGCGAGCGCGCCGGTGCCGAGGCCCAGCGCCAGTGCGCGGGCGGAAGTCAGGTGCTTGATCATGCTCCCGCGCCTAGGGCGGAGGGCTTGAACTGTCGATGAATTATCGCAAGCACTCGCCCACAGGGGGCGCGTGCGAGCCGAGCCGATCTTACTTGATCTTGGCTTCCTTGAACTCGACGTGCTTGCGCGCGACGGGGTCATACTTGCGGAAGCTCATCTTCTCGGTGATGTTGCGCGGGTTCTTCTTGGTCACGTAGAAGAAGCCGGTGCCTTCGCTCGAGACGAGGCGGATCTTGACGGTGGTGGGCTTCGCCATGGCGGTTTCCTGTCAAATGGGTCGGCCCACGGGAGCGATCTAGCGGGCGTCAAAAAACAAACGCGGCGCGCCCGGAAGGCCCGGCACACCGCACACGGGCGCGCCTCTCGCCGATTCACCGGGAAAAGTCAAGGCGAGAGCCTGCCTCGCCTCACCAGTCTCCGGCGCGCGGCTTGCCGCGGTTCGCCTTCACCGTCCCGCGCGCCTTCTTGACCTTGAGGCGCTCGGTCTTGCCGACCCGGTTGAGGCGCGTCTTGGCCCGCCGCTTCGGCTCGGTCTGCGCCTCTTCGAGCAGGGCGACGAGCTTCTCGCGCGCGTCCTGGCGGTTCGCTTCCTGCGTGCGGTAGGCCTTGGAGGTGACGATCAGGTCGCCGTTGCCGGCGAGCCGTGCGCCCGCGAGCTTCCTGAGCCGCGCGAAGACCGGCGGGCTCAACCGCAGGGCATAGATATTGACGCGCAGCTCGACCTCGGTGGCGACCTTGTTCGCGTTCTGCCCGCCCGGGCCGGAGCCTGCAAGGAAGCTCTCGCTGGCGAGCCTGAGCGCGCGCGAGGTCAGCGGTTCTGGCGCGTTCTCATCCATCGCTTGCCCCGAAGGCGACGAAGTCCGCCGGTAGCGGCGCGCGGGCTTCGATCGGCGTCTTGCCCGCGCGGGCGACGGTCAGGCTCTCGGCATGGAGCATCGTCCGCCGCGCGCCCGCGACCGGCCCTGCGCCATAGACCGGGTCCCCGAGCAGCGGTGCGCCAATGCCCTTCAGCGCATGAACCCTCAGCTGGTGGGTGCGGCCCGTCTCTGGACGGAACCGGATCAGGGAGTGCGGCCCCAGTTCCTCCACCAGCTCCCAGTGGGACACGGCAGGCTTGCCCTTCTTCGCCGCGATCATCCGCCAGCCCTTCTCGGCCGAGCTGATCTTGGCGAGGCTGAGTTCGATCGTGCCCGCAGTGCCCGGCGGCCGCCCGGCGAGGATCGCGAGATAGGTCTTGCCCACGGCCCGCTCCTCGAAGGCGCGGTTGAAGCGGGTGAGTGCCTTGGGGTTCCTCGCCAGCAGCAGGCAGCCACTCGTGTCCGTGTCGAGCCGGTGCACCGCCTGCGGCGCGCGCTGGAAGCCGAGCTTGAGGCGCTCGAGGTGATCGTCGAGCGATGGCCCGCCCTTGCGCGGACGGTCGACCGGCAGGCCGGCGGGCTTGTCGATGACGAGGGCCTCGCCGTCTTCGTAGAGGATGGGTATATCGAGCATCAAGCTCCCCTAGCGGCTCGTGCTGAGCTTGTCGAAGCACTGCTCTTTCTTGCGGACAGCACCTGGCTTCGAAGGAAGTGCAGCCCTTCGGCAAGCTCAGGGCGAACGGAAGTCTGCTAGACCAGCACCGCCCGTACCAATCCCCGTACCGCGTTGCCGAGCCAGAAGCCCCGGGCGAGGTCATCGAGCGTCAGCTCCGCTTCGCGTGCGCGCCCTGCCGCAATCAGGCTCCCTCGCAGCACGCCGGGCAGCAGCCCGAGGTTCACCGGCGGGGTCAGCAGCACCCCGTCCGGGCTTTCCACGAAGACATTGGTGTAGCTGCCCTCGGTGACGAAGCCGTCCGCGCGCACCAGCAACGCCTCCTCGGCGCCGAGCGCGCGGGCGGCGGCCGCGGCGTCTTCGTAGAAACCGCGATCCGAGGTCTTGTGCACCAGCCGCCAGTCCGACGGGTCGAGGGGGTGCGGAAGGGCGGCGACGCGCAGCGGCTCGGTGCGCGTCGCGGGCAGCGGCGCGGTCTCGAGCGCGCTCGCCCCGCTGCGCGAGGCCAGCAGCCGCACCTTGGCGGGCCTGTCGAGCTCGAAGCACAGCGCCTGGATCTGGTTGCGCAAGGCATGACGATCGAAGGCGAAGCCGAGCGCCGCCGCACTCGCCTTCATGCGCGCCAAGTGCTCCTCGAGCAGCGCGATTCCCGTCTCCGGCTCGAAGCGCATCGTCTCGATAAGATCGCAGGTGGGCGCGGTGAGCCCCGGCGCGGCGCTGCGCAGGAAGCCCGCCTTGACCTCGCACTCACGCCGTTCCGCCATCGCCTCGCTGTCGGCAACGATCGCCGAGCCGATTCCGAGCACCGCGGTCCCCTGCCCGTTCTCGATGGGGGTGAGCCGCAGCGTCCGGATCGCGACGTTGAAGGCGGCGTTGCCGTCGGCGTCGATGCGCCCGATCGCGCCGCAATAGGGCCCGCGCGCGTCGCGCTCGACTTGGCCGAGCAGTTCCATCGCCCGGATTTTGGGCGCGCCGGTGATCGAGCCGCAGGGGAACAGCGCGCGCACAAGGTCCATCGCGCCGTGCCCCTCGGCGAGGCGGGCGCGCACCGTCGAAACCATCTGGTGCACCGTCGGGTAGCTCTCGACCGCGAAGGGCGCGTCGACGTGCACGCTCCCCGCTTCCGCGACGCGCGACAGGTCGTTCCGCATCAGGTCGACGATCATCAGGTTCTCGGCGCGGTCCTTCTCCGAGGCCCGGAGGTCCTCCGCCATCGCCGCATCGGCGACCGCGTCGACCATGCGGGGGCGGGTGCCCTTCATCGGCTTGACCTTCGCCTCGGCGCCGTTGAGGGCGACGAACAGCTCGGGCGAGAAGCTCAAAAGCCAGTGCGACCCGTCGAAGATCAACCCGCCATAGCCGGCGCAGGCCGCATCGCGCAGCGCGGCATAGAGCCCGACAGGGTCGCCCCGGAAGGAGCCCGCGAGCGGGTAGGTGAGGTTCGCCTGGTAGATGTCGCCCGCATGGATCGCCTCGTTGAGCGCCGCGAAGGCCGCCCCGTAGCCGCCGGGCGAGAGCTGCGGTTCCATCGGGCCGAGTGTGCCGGGCCCTTCCGAGCGATTGCCGAGCCAGGCGGGCACCTCGGCGGCCGGGATGCGGTGCGGGGCGTCGAACAGGCCGAGCCACACCAGCGGGCCGGCGGCACCGCTGCGGGCCGCCGCGCCGGGCAGCAGCTTCGCCTCGAGCGCGAGGCCTGCCTCATAGGCGATGTAGCCCGCGAGGCTGCCGCCCTCGGCAAGGCGCGCGGCCTCGGCTGCAGCGAGCACCTCCTCGACCTGCTCCGGCCGGTGCGCCACGAACAGCGCGCGCGGGGCCTCGTAGAGCAGGGCGTCCGCAGCACCTTCCGCTGCGCGGGCGTCATCGAGCAGAACGAACGGCACTGGTTGACCCATGCGCGCTAGCCATAGCCAAAACCGCGGCGCTGTCGAGAACTTGACCGCCGCCGATGCGGCCTGCACATCTCGCGAGGCATTTCGACAAGGGGCGACACATGGCTGACAACGCGGGTGAAATCTTCCTCGGGCTGGGCGCTGACGGATCGCGGCAGACGCTGCAGCTCTCCCGCGCCAACCGTCACGGGCTTGTTGCGGGCGCGACGGGAACGGGGAAAACCGTCACCCTTCAGGGCATCGCCGAGAGCTTGTCGGCCGCCGGCGTCCCGGTGTTCGTCGCCGACGTGAAGGGCGACCTGTCGGGCATCGCCATGCCGGGCTCGCCGACCTTCAAGAATGCCGACAAGCTCGAGGCGCGGGCGAAGGAACTCGGGATTTCCGACTACGCCTATCGCGACAACCCGGTGATCTTCTGGGACCTCTACGGCGAGCAGGGCCACCCGATCCGCACCACGGTCTCGGAGATGGGCCCGCTGCTGCTCTCCCGCCTGCTCGACCTCAACGAGACGCAGGAAGGGGTGCTCCAGATCATCTTCCGCCACGCCGACGAGAATGGCCTGCTGCTTCTCGACTTCGCTGATCTCCAGGCGTTGCTCGCCTGGGCGAACGAGAATTCGGCAGAATTGTCAGGCAAGTACGGCAACGTCACCAAGCCTTCGGTGGGCTCCATCCAGCGCCAGCTCCTCAGCTTCGAGGCGCAGGGGGCGGACCATTTCTTCGGCGAGCCGGCGCTCGAGATCGATGATTTCCTCAAGGTCGACGAGCAGGGCCGCGGCTACGTGAACGTGCTCGCCGCCGACAAGCTGATGCGCA
>JBJTSG010000156.1:0-9826 GCA_046076505.1 Erythrobacter sp.
CCAGCGCCTCGCGCAGCGATTCCTGCGTGCCGCTCGCCAGCGACCCGCTCTCCTCGGCAAGCCGTGCAAAGCCGCCGCGCAGGCCGTTGAGCCGGGCGAGCGCCTCTTCGGTGTCGGCAGCAAGGCGGCTGCGGAACTCGGCGAAGGCGGAATCCGCAGCGTCGATGTCTGCGCGGGCACGGAGCAGGTAATCGGACAGGTCGCCGCCCGCCTGTGCGCTGCTCAGCATCAGCCCGTGGATGTGCCGCGCGCGCGCTTCCGCGCCCTCGAGCGCGGCGTTGGCAACTTCGATCCCCGCACCGAGGTCGTCACGGCAGGTGCGGCTTCCCGACTGGAGGATCTCGAGCAGCCGCACACTGCTGTCGGTCAGCTGGGCCAGTTGCGCGTCGGTTTCGGCAAGGGCGGCGCGCTTCTCCGCCAGCTGGCGGGCGAGGGCGCCGAGGCCTTCGCCGAGGCTCTCGCGGGCCGCGGTGCTGCTGGCGGCGACCTCGTCGACAAGGCGACCAAGCTCGGACACGCGGGCCGCCATGGCCTCGCCCTCGGCGACGAGCTTGTCGATCTCGGCCATCTGCGCCTCGCGACGGCGGGCGAGTTCGTCGTCGAGCGCAGCAAGGCGCTGGCCGATAAGCTCGCTCGCCTGCGCGGCCTGTGTCTCGAAGGCCGCCTGGCGCTGCTCGACCATCTCGGTGTGGCGCCGGCCGCGCTCGGCAAGCTCGTGGTCGACCCGCTGCGCTTCCTCGCGCAGCTGCACGATCCTCTGGTGCGTCGCATCGCGGGTCTTGCGGTCGAGGGCCTCGACGAGGCCGAGCTTCTCGATCAGCGTCTCGTGAAGCGCGGCGATGGCGGCGGCGAAGCGCGTCTCGGCACTTTCGCTCGCCTCGGCGAGCTGGGCGGCGACTGTGCCGGCCTCGTTCGAAACCGTTGCCGAGCGGGCCTCGAGCGCGTCGAGCGAAGCGGCAAACTGCGCGCTGAGGGCGGCCATCTGCGTCTCGCTCGCGGCGCCGATTGCGGCGAGACGTTCGAAAACGCTCGTCAGCCGGCCGACCTGGTCCTCGGCGACACGGCCCGCGCCGCCGATCTGGTTGGCGACGTCCCGCGCTGCGTTCGCGATCACCGGCAGGTCGTCCCGCAGCCGGTTCATGTTGCCAAGCGCCGTCTCGCTGGTGGTGGCGATCGTCTCGACCTGTGCGCCGTTGCTGGCGATCAGGCCCTGAAGTTCTCCCGCATGGGCCGAGAGCCGCTCGGCCGTGACCCGGCCCAGCGCTTCGAGATCGCGCGCCTGCGCGGCGATGAACTCGCGCGCGAGGCTCAGCTCGCGGTTGACGACCTTCAATCGTGCCTCGAGCGCCTCGCCCTCGCGGTTCATCAGCGCCGCCGTCGCCGCGAAGCGCCGGGCCTCGGCGTGCGACGAGCGCATCGCGATCAGCCAGGCGATCCCGAGCAATGCGACCGGCACCGACCATTGCACGATCCAGTTCGCCCATTCGCGCGGGTCGGCGCCGGCGCGGATCTCTGTGAGCTGCACCCAGATGAAGAAAGCGGTCCAGCCAGCCACCGCCAGCAGCGCCAGCGCCGGCAGCGCCCAGCCGTAACGCGCAGGCGCAGGGTGGCTTGCGACGTCCTCTGCCTCGGTGTCCTCGAGCCACACGTCATCGAGATCGATTGCCTCCTCGGGCACGTCCGCGCCGGTAGGCGTCTCCGGTCCCTCAGCCCCGCCCGTGCCGCTCCCACGCCCCAAGGCGCGCATCTGGTGCCGTCCTGTCATGCAGCGCGTCATACCACAGCGCGAGTCGCGATAAACCCCGCTTTAACCTAATTGCGGGTACCCCTGACCTCATGGCATTCAACCATGGAGCCCTCGATGCGACCCTCGCGGCGGCAGCCGGCGACGATGCCGCTCTGCTTGGCGAGCTGAGGTCCGCTTTCCTGGACAGCGCGACGAAGCAGCTCGACCTGCTCAAGCGCGCGCGCTGCGACGGTAACTGGCATGTCGCGGCGATGCGCTTGAAGGGGCTCGCCGCAAGCTTCAATGCCGAAGACCTGCTCCAGGCCGCCGAGATCGTGCTGCACGCCGCGCCCGGCGAGCCGATGGCGATCCGCGAGGTCGAGGCCGTGCTGGCCCGCTTCGCCCGCACCCGCGCCGCCGACCCGCGCCGTTGAGCCTCCCCGCCCGATCCGTCGCGCCGTGCCGCGCGCGGGGGTAACGCACGTGGCGCGGCTTGAACCCATGCCGCGAACACGCCAACCTCGCTGCGCCGCTTGAGGCTGGTACGGGAGAGGGTGACACATGCGCATCGGCCTGATTGCCGCGCTTCGGCGCAGCGAGGAGGGGGTCTTGCGCGCCGAATTGCCGCTCGCCGGACGCCCGGTGCTGGCATGGCAGGCAGCGCTCCTCACCGCACTCGGAGCCGAGCGGGTGCTGTGCCTCACCGACGCCGCGCCCGCGAGCGGCGCGGTGCTCGCGCTCCAGCACGCGCTCGAGGCCGAGGGGAGGGCATTCCACGCTCTCAAGGGCTTTGCCGCGATCCCCGCGCTCGTGCACGCCGAGGACGACCTCCTGATCATCGCCGACGGATTGGTGCCCCAGCCCGCGGTGGTGCATTCGGTACTGGGCGGGAAGGACGCGCTGACCCGTGCGGTCGCCACCCTGCCGGCGGACCACCCGCTTGCCGCCGCGCATCCCGAGGACTTCGAGCGCATCGACGCGGCGCGATGCTGGGCGGGCGTGCTGGCAATGCGCGGCGCGCCGGTGCAGCATCTCGCCGACCTGCCTGCCGACGGCGACGCGATCGCGCTGCTGCTGCGCCTCGCGCTACAGGCCGGCATCCCGATGCGCGACCTCGCCGCGCGCGAAGTGGTGCCGGAAAGCTGGCTGCTGGCCGCCAGCGCGGATGCGGTCGCCGAGGCCGAGCGGGGACTGATCGCCCGCGCAGTGCCGCCGGCCGACTGGCAGGCGCCCGCGGCGGCACTCGTGGGCACGCTGGTGCGCGCGCTGGTGCCGCGTGGGCTGGGCGAGGGTGCCGTCATCGGCGGTGCTGCGGCGCTCCTGTTTCTGCTCGGCGCGGTGCTGCTCGCCGCCTTTGGTCCGGCCGGTCCTGCCTTGCTGCTCGCCGCCGGCGGCGCGTTCGCCGCGGAGGTGGCCCGCCGCTTCGCCGCGCTCGACAGCCGCCTCAGGCGCGAGGAGGCACCCGTGCGCGGAACTGCGCTGCTCGGCGGGGCGGTCGACCTGCTTGCTGGGGTGACGATCTGGTTTGCGCTCGCACCCTGGCCGGAATGGCAGCCGCTGGCCACCCTCGGCCCGCTCGTGATGGGCCTCGCGCGGCTGACCGCGCAGACCCCCGGCGGGCTGGCCGTGCCTGCATCGGACCGGGCCAGCCTGCTCGTCGTGCTGGCCGCCGCCGGCTTCACGGGCCTCCTTTCCGAAACGCTCGCCTGTCTCGCAGTGGGGCTGCTTGCAGCTTTGCTGCTGCGCGCTCCAAAGGATTGATCTAACCCGTCCTTAACCACACGGGCACTATGCCTGAAGGACGATGGGCGAAGAGACGATGGACCTTGCCGCCGACCATGCTGTCGAGTCGATCCTGCGGGACGAGCTCGCGCGGGAGTCCCGCGCGCTGGCTGCCGTCGTGCCTGTGCTCCACCATCTTTTGCGCTCGGATGCCGACGCGCTGCTCAGCGACGCGATCCTCGCGCGGGTGCGCGGCATGATCCTCGACCTCGCCGCGCAGCTCGTTGCTGCCGCTGCCGGGCGCGAGGCGGCGACGCGGGCGTGCACGGCCGAGGATCATGCCGCGTGCGAGGCGATCGGCGCCCGGTTGATGGGTGACGACGCGTTGCTCGCCCATTGCCACGCGCTCGCCGCCGAGGCGCTGATCGCCGCGCGCCTCCAGCAGCGCGAGGCGCTCGACCCGGTGCTGAGCCCGCTTCTGCAGGAACTGATCGCCTCCGACGATGCCGAGGTCGCGTCCCTCGCGATGAGCGTGCTTGCCGCACAGGCGCGCTTCATCCAAAGCCAGCAGCGGATGGAACTGCCGCTCGGCGAGCTTCCGGCAGAGCGCTTCCATGCCCTCGTTTCCGGCGTCCGGGCAGACACCACCGCAAGTGGCGGGTTGGTGCGCCTGACGTCCGGCTACGACGAGGCGGCCACGCGGATCGGACTGCTTGCGCGGCTCGTCGGCGCGATGCGCCGCGGCGCCGTGGCCGGGCTCGCGATCGACCATGCCGGCGTCGCGCTGTTCGCCAGTACCCTCGCCGCCGCCACCCGCACGCCCCGCGAGGGCGCGGTGCTCGCCTGCCACGAGGGCCAGGCCGCGCGTCTCGGCGTGCTGTTGCGTGCCGGCGGCCTGACGCCTTCGGCCATCGAACGCCAGCTGCTGCTTCTGTCCCCGGCCGCGCGTCTGCCGCAGGGGCTCGCCGCGCTCACGCCCGAACAGGCTGTGGCGCTGGCCGATGCGGGCGGGGCGGGACGGTGACGGCGATGGACGGAACCGGCAGCCTCATCGGGGCCTATGGCCTCACCGACGCGCAGGGCCGCCTCATCAGCGCCGATGCCCCGCTCGCGGAGCTGCAGGAGCGCTGCGGGGGCGACCTTCCCGGGATGCTCGCGATCCCCGAGCTGCTCGCGCTTGTGCGCCAGGCCCGCACCCTCGGCCTCAGGATTGCGCGCGCCTTCAGCGCCTTCGACGGCGATGCCGAGGTGTCGGGCTTCGCGCGCATCCATCCCCTGGGCGCGGACGACGGGGGCGGGTGCGAGGTGGTGGTGGAGAACTGGCAGCGCAGCCCGCTCGTCCCGCCCAGCAGCCGCGAATTCGCCGAGCGGCTCGACGCGATCGACCGCGCCACCGCCGAGGTCAGCGCGCGCCTCGATGCCTGCCAGCGCCTCCAGGTGCTGAGCGCCCGCGCCAGCGACGCCGCTGCACTCCAGGCCGCGGCGCTGGCCCGGCCCGGCGAGGTGTGGAGCGAGCTCGTCGAACTCACCGACATCGCCCACCAGCAACCGCTGCACTGGCGCCTCACCGACGGGGCGACCTGCCGCTTTGCCGGCAGCGAGCGAAACTGGCGGGTGAGGCTGATCCCGCTGGGCTCCGATGCCCAGAACCCCGCCGGCTTCGAGCTGCTGCTGATCGCCGAGGAGCCGCTGGCCGAGAACGCCATCGCGCAGGCTACGCCCGAAACCTCGCCCGCGCGCCTCGTCGGCACAGCGCTCACCCCCGTGCTGCGCCAGCCGGTCGCGCGCATCATTGCCAATGCCGAGACGATCCGCGCGCGTCTCGCGGGCCCGTTGCGCGACGAATACAGCGACTACGCCGGCACCATCGCCAGCGCCGGACAGCACCTTGCCGCGATGCTGGACGATCTCGCCGATCTCGAGATAGTCGAAACTCCGGGATTTGCGACGGCGAAGGAGCCAGTCGACCTCGCCGACGCAGCGTCGCGGGCGGCGGGCATTCTCGGTGTGCGAGCGCAGAATCGCGAGACGGCGCTGGTGGTCGAAGGCGAGCGGGGCGCGGCCGTCGCCACCGCCGAGTTTCGGCGCGTCCTGCAGATTCTCATCAACCTCATCGGCAACGCCATCGCCTACGCGCCGGCGGCGAGCACCGTGACGATCACCGCGCGTCCCGCGGGCGATGGCCGGGTCGCGGTGACGGTGGCCGACGAGGGCCCCGGGATCAGCCCCGAGCAGGCAGCCAAGATCTTCGACAAGTTCGAGCGCCTGGGCCGCGACAGTGACGGCGGGCGCGATGCGGGCTCGGGGCTGGGGCTCTACATCTCGCGCCGGCTTGCCGAGGCGATGGACGGGACGCTTTCCGTCGGCGCGGCAGCGGGCGGCGGAGCTCTGTTCACGCTCGATCTACCGGCGGCCTGATCGCTCCCCAGCGGCTTACCCGCGCGAGCGGGCGCGGTGCCGGCCAATCCAGATCACCAGCGCGCCCGCGACCGCCGCGATGCCGCCGCGCGCGGCCCAGGCAGGTTCGCCGAGCATGACGCTGTCCTGTGGCCAGGCAACGAGACCCAGCCCCTGGAACGCCCAAAGGGTGCCCATGACGAGCAGGAACAGGCCTGACGCCTCAAGCACCCTTGCGAGCATCATGCGGACTTAGCGTTTGTCGAGCGGGATGTAATCGCGCTGCGTCGGCCCGGTGTAGAGCTGGCGCGGGCGGCCGATCTTCTGCGCGGGATCCGAGATCATCTCGTTCCACTGCGCCACCCAGCCGACGGTGCGGGCGAGGGCGAAGAGCGCGGTGAACATGGTGGTCGGGAAGCCGATCGCCGAGAGGATGATCCCCGAGTAGAAGTCCACGTTCGGGAACAGCTTCTTCTCGATGAAGTAGGGATCGTTGAGCGCGATCTCCTCGAGCTGCAGCGCGGTCTCGAAAGGCGGGTCGGTGACCTTGAGGCTCTCGAACACCTCGCGCACCGTCTGCTGCATCACCGTCGCGCGCGGGTCATAGTTCTTGTAGACCCGGTGACCGAAGCCCATCAGGCGGAACGGATCGTTCTTGTCCTTGGCGCGCTCGATGTAGTGCGGGATGCGGTCGGGCGTGCCGATCTCCTTGAGCATGTTGAGCGCGGCCTCGTTGGCGCCGCCATGCGCCGGGCCCCACAGGCAGGCGATGCCGGCCGCGATGCAGGCGAAGGGATTGGCCCCCGACGAACCGGCGAGGCGCACAGTGGAGGTCGAGGCGTTCTGCTCATGGTCGGCGTGGAGGATGAAGATGCGATCCAGCGCCCGCTCGACCACCGGGTTCACCACGTAGGGTTCGGCCGGCACGCCGAAGGTCATGCGCAGGAAATTGCCCGTGTAGGAGAGCGAGTTGTCCGGGTAGATGAAGGGCTGGCCAATCGAATACTTGTAGGCCGCCGCGGCGATCGTCGGCATCTTGGCGATCAGGCGGTGCGAGCTGATCGTGCGGTGCGACGGGTCCGCGATGTCGGTGCTGTCGTGGTAGAAGGCCGAGAGCGCGCCGACCACGCCGCACATGATCGCCATCGGGTGCGCATCACGTCGGAAACCGCGGTAGAAGGTCATCAGCTGCTCGTGCAGCATGGTGTGGCGGCTGATGGTGTAGGTGAAGTCGTCGAGCTCCTCCTTGCTCGGCAGCTCGCCGTTGAGGAGGAGGTAGCTGACCTCCATGAAGCTCGAATCCTGGGCGAGCTGGCCGATCGGGTAGCCGCGGTGGAGCAGCACGCCCTCGTCGCCGTCGATATAGGTGAGCGCGCTCTCGCAAGCGGCGGTCGAGGTGAAGCCGGGATCGAAGGTGAAGGCACCCGTCTGCGCATAGAGCTTGCGGATGTCGATCACGTCGGGGCCGGTGCTGCCTTCGAGCACGGGGTACTCATAGGTGTTGCCGCCGATGTCGAGTTTTGCCGTCTTGTCTGCCAAGATCTGTCTCCTGTCCAAAATTTCTATTCCGGCCCCCCCGGCCGGTTTGCCCCATGTCAGTTCACACTGGCTCAGGCGGCCTGCGCGTCGATCCGGGCGAGTGCCTCGTCTCGGCCGAGCAGGACCAGAACATCGAAAATCCCGGGTGAGGTGGTCGTCCCGGTCAGCGCCGCGCGCATCGGCTGCGCCAGCTTGCCGAGGCCCAACCCTTCCGCCTCGGCAAGCGCCTTGGTAGTGGCTTCGAGCGCTTCGCTTGTCCAGTCGTTTTGCGCTGCAAGTGCGTTGCAAACCGCGCGTAGGATCGTGCGCGCGTCGCCTTCGAGCAGCGCGGCGGCCTTTTCGGTCATGGCGAGCGGCCGCTTGGCGAAAAGGAACCCTGCACCTTCAACCACTTCATTGAGGTTCTTCGCGCGCACTTTGAGGACCGGCATGGCACGCTCCAGCAGCGCAGGATCGGCATCCTCGCCGATCCGCGCCGCGACCAGCTGCGCCAGCCGCGCGTCGTCGGCCTCGCGCAGGTAATGGCCGTTGAGGTTCTCGAGCTTCTTCATGTCGAAGCGAGAGGGGCTCTTGCCCACCCCGTCGAGGTCGAAGAGCTGTGTCGCCTCCTCACGGGTGATCTCCTCGCGGTCGCCGTGGCCCCAGCCGAGGCGCAGCAAGTAGTTGAACAGCGCCTCGGGGAGGATGCCGAAGTCGTCGCGATAGGCCTCGACCCCGAGCGCCCCGTGTCGCTTCGACAGCTTTGCCCCGTCGCTGCCGTGGATCAGCGGGATGTGCGCATAGACCGGGTCCGGCCAGCCGCCCTCGATGGCGTTCATTGCACGGATGATCGGCAGCTGGCGGAAGGCGTTGTTGAGGTGATCGTCGCCGCGGATCACGTGGGTGACGCCCATGTCGTGATCGTCGACCACCACCGCGAGCATGTAGGTCGGCGAGCCATCGGCGCGCAGGATGATGTAGTCGTCGATCTCCTCGTTTTTCACCGTCACCGCGCCCTGTACGCGGTCATGGATCGTGACCTCGCCTTCTTCGGGCGTCTTGAGGCGAATGACGAAGGGCGCGCCTTCGGGCGCTTCGGCAGGGTCGCGATCGCGCCACCGCCCGTCGTAGCGCAGCGGCTTCTTCTGGGCGCGCTGCTCCTCGCGCATCGCCTCGAGCTCTTCGGGCGTGGCGAAACACTTGTAGGCGTGGCCCGCTTCCAGAAGCTGCCAGGCGACCTCGGCGTGCCGCTCGGCGCGGTCGGACTGGAAAACCGGGGGTGCGTCGTAGTCGAGGCCCATCCAGTCGAGCCCATCGATGATCGCGTCGATCGCTTCCTGCGTGCTGCGCTTGCGGTCGGTGTCCTCGATGCGCAGCAGCGTGCGGCCGCCGTGGTGGCGGGCGAAGAGCCAGTTGAACAAAGCGGTGCGCGCGCCGCCGATGTGCAGGAAGCCGGTCGGCGAGGGCGCGAAGCGGGTCACGACGTCGCCGTGGGTGCCCGTGCCGGGGGTGCTGCTTTCGCTTGCCATGAGCCTTGACTTCCTGTTTTCTTTCAATCGGCTTTGCGGGGGCAGGCCGGTCGGGGGGCAGCCGATGCGCGATGTGCCGGAGGTTCCGATGGGAGAGGAGCCCGGTGGTGGAACCGCCGCCCGGGCACCGACGCCGCGCCCTTGGCAAAGTGCACGGGGCTTGTCCAGCGCCGCCGCAGTCCTGCGGTGCCGGGACTGGGGCGATGCGGCGGAACGGTTCCTCGGCGAGGCCGGTTTCGAGCGTGCGCCGTGGCTCGCGGTGGTGTTCGTTGCGGGGATCCTCGCGTGGTTCGCGCTGCCCGGGCCGTGGCAGTGGTGCGGTGCTATCGCTGGCGGCGTTGGGTTGGCGCTTGCGGCCCGCGCGCTCTGGCCTCCGGGCAGCGCCGCTGACGAGGCACGCGGCACCTTGCGGCTCGCGATGGTCGCCTGCGGGCTGGTCTTCGCCTTCGGCATCGCGGTGATCTGGGCACGCTCGGCGATGATCGGTGCCGAGCCGATCGCGGCGCCCACGGTGGTGCTAATCGACGGCAAGGTTCTCGCCCGCGAGGACCAGCCCGCCGAGGGACGGCTGCGCCTGACGCTCACCGTGCGTGAGGCGGAGACGGGCGCGGCGCGCAAGGTCAGGGTCAACGTGCCGCTCGAGGCGCTGGGCGAACGCGGCATCCCAGAGGGCCTTGGCGAGGGCGCCGTGGTTCGGATGCGCGTCCGCCTGATGCCCCCTGCGCACCCAATGTTCCCGGGGAGCTACGATTTCGCCCGCGCCGCGTGGTTCGAGGGATTGGCGGCGACCGGCACGTTGGTCGGAAAGCTGACGCTTGTCCGTCCCGCGCCGGAGCGCGGCGGGCTCGGATCGCTGCAGCGTGCCGTCGCCCGGCACGTGCGCGCCGCCGTGCCGGGGGCGCAGGGTGCCATCGCGGCGGCCTTCGCCAGCGGC
>JBJTSG010000157.1:0-3223 GCA_046076505.1 Erythrobacter sp.
GTTGACCAAGCCAAGCCCGCCGACCGTGAAGGTCAACGCCGGGTTGGCGTTGCCGTAGATGCGGCTGAGGTTGTCCGCCGTCACCGTGATCGGCCGCGGCGTGATGGTGAGTGTTCCGGGTGCGAAGACGAACTGGTAGCCCTGCTGGCTCACCAAAGACCCCAGCGCCGTGCCGATCGCGAACTGGCCGATGCTCGAGGCGCTCGTCGCCGCCGTGGTGAACTGCGGCGCACCGAGGAGGTCGGCTACGCCGTCGCCAGGCTGGAACCCGGAGAAGGTGGCGGTGAAGGCCGGGTTCGCGCTGCCGTAGAAGCGGCTCACGTCGTTGGCGGTCACCGTCAGAACCGGCACGATCCGGAAGGCAGCGAAGTTGCCGCCCGGGTTGAGCTGGTCGTAGGCCTCGGCATTGGCGACATTGTAGCGCCGCGCGTAGTTCGCGAAGCTGCCGATCTGCGAGCCGGCGGGCGTCGCGGCGAAGATCCCGTAATGGCCGCCGCCGGTGAGAACGAGGCCGGCATCGCCCGCGAGATTGACGACTTCGCCGTTCAGCGAGGCAAGGTCGATGGCTCGTCCCGTGCCCGAGGCGGTGAGGACGCCGTCGGCGAGCACCCGGATGTCGCTGCCCTGGCTCGTGCCGAAGTTGCGCGCATCGATCCGCCCGGCGGTGATGCTCGCGAGCGTGATGGCGCCGTTCGCACGTTGCGGATCGCCCGCGCCGTCGCGCAGACGCAGGGTGACCGTGCCGCCGCCGGCATCGATCCGCGCGCCCTGCGTCATCGTGATCACCGAGGGCGCCGGCTGCGCGAGCGGCTGACCGCCGCCGAGGTTGGCGGTCAGATTGACCGCGCCGGAGCTGCGCGTCGTCAGGGTGCCGCCGAGCAGCAGCGAGCGGCCCGCCTGCAGGGTGATCGTGCGCGCGGCGATCCCGCTGCCCGCACCGCCGTCGCCGATCGTCGTGATCGTGCCCTTGGCGTCGACCTGGACCGCGGTGCTGTTGCCGCTGGCGGCAAGGCTGCCGATCAGCCCGCCCTGCCCGGTGCGCAGATCGAGATTGCCGGGCACCTGCACCGAAAGCGTGCCAGTGACATTGAGGCTGCCGCCGACCGCGGCAATACCGGAGTTGCGCGCCGTGCCGAAGGCGAGCGGCACGCCGATGGTGAGGTCCGTGGTGTTGACGTTGCCGCCGCGGATGTCGACGAAGGCCTGGCCCGACACCATGCTGGAGGCAGGCGATGCGGCCGGCGAGGAATTGGTCGCTTCGGCCGCGAGCGTGATCGTCGTCGCATCGAGCCGCGCGGTGCTGCCCGCTGCGGTGCGCAAGGTGACTGCGCCCGCCTCGACGCTCCCGGCACCGACGCTCCGCGCATCGGACCGCAGCGTGACCAGAGGTGCGACGACGACGCTCGCGCCGGCGATGTCGAACAGGCTCGCGCCCGAAAGGGCGCTGCCGTTGGTCCCGAAGAGCGCAAGGGCCCGGGATTCGATCTGCACGGCGTCGGCGGTGAGCCGTGCGCCGCCGAGGGCGAGGCCAGCCTGTGCGCTCGTCGCCTGCCCCATGGTGAAGCCGCGCCCGGCGTCCGCGGCTGACCGCAAGGTCAGCGTGCCGGCGCTGTTGCCTGCGGCCTCGACGGTCAGCGCGCCGCCGGTCATCTGCACCTCGACGACGCCCGCCGTGGCTTCGCCGCCGGTCCCGGAGGCCAGGCCGCCGTCGCCGCCGATGGCGGTGGACGCGATGACAGTCTCGCCGAGGAGGCCGAGCGTCGCATTGCGCAGGATCACTTCGACGGCGCCCGCCGTCGCCTTGCCGCCGATGGCGCTGTCCGAGGCCGTGGGCGTCCCCCCGGTCGCGAGCGACTGGATTTGCAGGCTCGCGCCCACGAGGTTCGTCTCGCGCAAAGTGAAGCGCACCGGAGCGGCCGTCGCATCGCCGCCCGTCCCGCCTCCTCCGCCCCTCGCGTCAGCCTTCAGAACGATGCCCTTGCGTCCGAGCGCGTCGGCGCTGAGGGCGATGGTCGATCCGGTGGCGCTGAAGGAAACCGCGCTGTCGGTGCCGAGGATCGCATCGCCGCCGCGCGCGCCCGACCCGGCTTGCGCCACGTCGGCGAGCTCGAGAATGCCGGTCAGGTTGAGCGTGCCGCCGTCGAGCAGGACCGAGGTGATACCGCTGGTCGCATTGCCGCCGTTGCCGGTGCCGATGCCGGCACCCCCGGTTGCACCCGACCCGCCCGTGAAGGTCCCGAGGGTCAGCGCGCCGCCGTTCAGCACGCTGATGCTGCGCCGTCCGCCCTGGTCGGCGCCGCCCGTGACGTTGCGAACGCTGTCGAGGCTCGCGCCGCCCACGGAGGCAACGGTGAACTCTGCGTCGCCCATGACGATGCTCGAGCCCGTCCCGTCGACCTCGATCGTCGCGATGCCGCCCACGCCGACGCCGCCGACGCCTCCTTCGACACCCGAGCCGCCCGCGCGTCCGCGCGCCCACATTGCGAGCACGCCCACGCTGTCGGGATCGGAGAGCGGGGTGGTGGGAAGCGCGATGCCGCCGCCGCCGCGGGCGATCAGGCTGACGGTGCCGCCGGTGCCGTTGCCGCCCAGACCGCTCCCGCCGGTGGCATCGGTGCCGATGCCGTCTGCGCTGAGCAGCGCCTTGCCGGCGAGCGATCCCTTTGTGCCCTCCACGGTGAGGTTGCGCTGGATGGCGATCCGGCTGCCGGCCCCGCTCGCCTGCAGCCGGGCCGTTCCGCCGAAACCGTGACCGCCCCCCTGCGCACTCGCCGCGCCGCCCTGTCCGATCGCGGCAATCTGAGCGGTGGCGAAGGTCACAGTCGTGCCGTTGAGGACATCGACGGCGGCAAGCCCGCCGCGCCCTGTGCCGTTCGCCATACCCGCCCGAGGGGTGGGGCCGAAGCCCCCAGGAAGACCGAGGCCGCCCTGGAAGGACAGCGGAGCATTGCCGCGCAGCGTGATCGGTCCCGAGGGGTCGCCGGAGAAGCCCGCGCCCTCCCCGTTGGCAAAGATGGAGGTGGAGCCGGTGACGACCAGCGAGCCCGCGGCGCTCGCGCCGAGCGCGGTGACGGTGGCTTCCCCGCCCTCGCCGTCTCCGCCTTCGCCCTCCTCGCCGCCGCACGTTCCCCCGCAGGTACCGCCCTCATCCACCGCACCGCCCTCCGCACTCCCCGCATCGGGCCCATCATCGCCAGCTTCTGCACCGCCCGCATCGCCCGCG
>JBJTSG010000158.1:0-4880 GCA_046076505.1 Erythrobacter sp.
GGCTGATCCGGGTCTTCCTCCATGTACCCCCAGGAATAGAGGTGCACGAGCGCGGAGACCGAGTTGATCACGACCAGCATGATCGCGGTCATGGTGTCGACGCGCAGCGCCCAGTCGAAAGTGAGGGTACCGCTCTGCACCCACTTCAGGACCGGCACGACCTCGGGCGTGGCGGTACCGCCGAGGAAGCCGAGGAAGATCGGCCATGACAGGCCCGCGGCAAGGAACAGGCCCGCAGTCGTCACGGACTTGGCCGCGACATTGCCGATCATGCGGTTGCCGAGCCCTGCAACGAGGGCAGCCACCAGCGGCGCGAAAACGATGACGAGGATCGGATGCACGAGTGGATTACCCCTTCATCCGGTTGATGTCGTCGACCGCGATCGAGCCGCGCGTGCGGAAGTAGATCACGAGGATCGCAAGGCCGATCGCGGCCTCGGCGGCGGCGACGGTCAGCACCAGCATCGCAAACACCTGTCCGGCGAGGTCCTGGATGAAGGCGCTGAAGGCGACGAGGTTGATGTTGACCGCGAGCAGGATCAGCTCGACCGCCATGAGGATGACGATCACGTTCTTGCGATTGAGGAAAATCCCCAGCACGCCGAGCACGAACAGGATCGCGCCGACGGTGAGATAGTGTTCGATGCCGATCATAGCTCGATCCCCTGCCCGACTTCCGGGCTCTTCATGACGGTTGCCTCTTCCGGGCGGCGGCGGATCTGCTTGGCGACGTCCTGCCGCGCGCGTGCGCCGGGCTTGGGCGGCTGGAAGGTCAGCACGATCGCGCCGATCATCGCGACGAGGAGGATGATCCCCGCGATCTCGAAGAGGACGATATATCTGCCGTAGAGCAGCGCGCCGAGGGCGGCGATGTTGCTCGTGCCCGCCGCCTGGACCGCCGTGCCGTCAGGCGTGCCGAGGGTCAGGCCACCGGCGTTCCAGGCGCCGACGCCAAGCAGCAGCTCGGCAAGCAGGATCGCCGCGATCGCGAGGCCCAGCGGCGCGTTGCGGCTGAAGCCTGCACGCATCGCGGCAAAGTCGATGTCGAGCATCATGACGACGAACAGGAACAGCACCGCGACCGCGCCGACATAGACGATCACCAGCAGCATCGCGATGAACTCGGCACCCAGCAAGACCATCAGCCCTGCCGCGTTGAAGAAGGCGAGGATCAGCCACAGCACCGAATGCACGGGGTTGCGCGACCAGATCACCATGACGGCGCTGGCAACCACGATGGCCGCGAAGAAGTAGAAGGCGATGGCCTGTATCATGGCTTTACTCCGCCGGCTCGTCGCCCCGGCGAAGGCCGGGGTGCAGAAAGCGGCATTTGATCCCTTAGTCCAAGCTGGATCCCGGCCTGCGCCGGGAAGACGATGTGTTACTCGTTAGACCCCAGTTTCCGTCCGGCGCGCCCTAGCGGTAGGGGGCGTCGGCTTCAAGGTTGGCCGCGATGGCCCGTTCCCACTTGTCACCATTCGCGAGCAGCTTGGCCTTGTCGTAGAGCAGCTCCTCGCGGGTCTCGGTCGAGTATTCGAAGTTCGGCCCCTCGACGATCGCATCGACCGGGCAGGCTTCCTGACAGAAGCCGCAGAAGATGCACTTGGTCATGTCGATGTCGTAGCGGGTGGTGCGGCGGCTGCCGTCCTCGCGCGGCTCGCTCTCGATGGTGATCGCCTGCGCGGGGCACACCGCCTCGCACAGCTTGCACGCGATGCAGCGTTCCTCCCCGTTCGGATAGCGCCGCAGCGCATGCTCGCCGCGGAAGCGGGGCGAGAGCGGGGCTTTTTCAAACGGGTAGTTGATCGTCACCTTGGGCTTGAAGAAATACTTCAGCGTCAAGGCATGCGCCTTGAGGAATTCCCAGAGGGTGAAGGATTTGACGAGTTGAGTGACGGTCATGACTGGGCTCTCACAGCCTGCGGCTGCGCCGGGGTGGTGTGAACGAGGGTGGCGGGTCCGGCAGCGGCTTCGGCCGGCACGGCGCGGTCGAAATGCCCGGTCGCCATGAGCCAGCCACTGGTCGCCGCGACGAAGAGCAGGCTCATCGGCAGGAACACCTTCCACCCGAGGCGCATCAGCTGGTCGTAGCGGTAACGCGGGACGGTCGCCCAGATCCAGCTGAACATGAAGAAGAACACGAAGGTCTTGACGAGGAACCAGATGATCCCCGGCACCATGTAGAGCGCCGGAATGTCGAGCGGCGGCAGCCACCCGCCCCAGAACAGCAACGTGTTCAATGAGCACATCAGCAGGATGTTCGCATACTCGCCGAGCCAGAACAGCGCGAAGCTCATCGAGGAATATTCGGTCTGGTAACCCGCGACGAGCTCGCTCTCGGCCTCGGTCAGGTCGAAGGGCGCGCGCGCGGTCTCGGCCAGCGCCGAGATGAAGAACACCACCCACATCGGGAACAGCAACGGGTGCACCGCATAGGCGTTGATCAGCCCGAGTCCGAAACCCTGCTGCGCGCCCACGATCCCGCTGAGGTTGAAGGTGCAAGCAAACAGCACCACGCAGACCAGCACGAAGCCGATCGAGACTTCGTAGGAGATCATCTGCGCCGAGGCGCGCATCGCCGAGAAGAACGGGTATTTGGAGTTCGACGCCCACCCGCTCATCACCACGCCGTAGACGCCCATCGAGGAGATCGCGAGGATGTAGAGCAGGCCCACGTTGATGTCGGCCAGCACCATCCCGGCACTGAACGGGATCACCGCCCAGGCCGCGAGCGCGACGGTAAAGGTGATGATCGGCGCAAGCAGGAAGATGCCCTTGTTCGCGGCCGAGGGGATGATCGTCTCTTGCAGGAAGACCTTGAGGCCGTCCGCGAAGGATTGCAGCAGGCCGAAAGGCCCGACCACGTTGGGGCCTCTGCGAAGCATGATCGCGCCGAGAACCTTGCGGTCGACATAGATCACCATCGCCACGGAGAACATGACGAGCAGCGAAATGACGATGATCGCGGCGAGCGTCGCCACGGTCCAGGCCCATTCGTAAGGCAGGCCGAGGGATTGGAAGAAGGCGGTCATCAGTCGGAACCTCCGAAACCAAGTCCGTCATTCCCATCGTACTGGCGGTCTCCGATATCACCCTGTGACGGCGGGTTCGGGTTAGGCGCGCGGTTATGATCCGACTTCAAGAGAGCGAAGCCAACGATAGCTCCGACGAGAAGCGCCGCTACCGCGAAGGCCGCAAGGATCGTGAGGAACATGGTCATTGCAGTGCACCCATTGCCGTCACCCCCGCGAAGGCGGGGGTCCAGCTAACTTGGCGAGAAAGGATAGAGGACAGATGGATCCCCGCCTGCGCGGGGATGACGGATGAAGCGGGAAGCCGGGTCATTCCGCGGCCTCCTTCACTTCCGCCCCGTGCAGCAGCTCGTCCGAGCACCGCTGCATCACCTCGCTCGCGCGGGCGATGGGATTGGTGAGGTAGAAGTCCTTGATCGGGTAGCCCGCAAGCTCGCCCTCGAACTTGGCGGAGCTGTCGGCCTTCGGCAGCGCGCCATAATTCGCTAGGCCCTCTTCGCCCAGCGCGGGGACGGCAGCGATCATCTTGGCCTGCAACTCGCTGAAGCTGTCGAAGCCTACGGTCACGCCCACGCTATCTGCGAGCGCGCGCAGGATCGTCCAGTCTTCGCGCGCGTCGCCGGGAGCGAAGACCGCCTTCTCGGCGAACTGCACGCGGCCCTCGGTGTTGACGTAGGTCCCGTCCTTCTCGGCATAGGATGCGCCCGGAAGGATGATATCGGCGTGATGCGCGCCCTTGTCGCCGTGGTGGCCGATATAGACCTTCAGCGACCCGGCGTAGGGCGCATAGTCCATCTCGTCCGCGCCGAGGCTCAGCAGCACCTTCGGCGAAGCGGCAGCGATGTCGCCCATCCCGCCCGGCAGCGTGAAGCCGAGCATCAGCGAGGCCATGCGCGCGGCCGAAATGTGCAGCACGTTGAACCCGTTCCAGCCATCCTTCACGAGGCCGAACTTGTCCACCAGCTTGAGCGCCGCCGGAAGCGCGCCCTTGGCGAGCGCCGCCGCGCCGAGGATCACCGCGGGGCGCTGGGCGTTCTTCATCACATCGCCCAGCTCCTTGGGGATGCGGTTCAGCAGCTTCAGATCGCTGCCGAGGAAGGTCGCCGGATAGGTCGGATCCCATTCAGGGCCGATGATGTAGACCTTCGCCCCCGCCTTCACCGCCTTGCGCAGGCGGACATTGAGCAGCGCGGCCTCCCAGCGGACATTGCTGCCGACGATCAGGATCGCATCAGCCATCTCGATCCCGGCGAAGGTCGAATTGAAGTTCACCGCCGCGAGGTTCGACACATCGTAGGTCATGCCGGTCTGGCGCGCTTCGGTCAGCTGCGAGCCGCAGGCATTGACCAGCGCCTTGGCGGCGAACATCGTCTCCGCATCGACAAGGTCGCCGGCTACGCAAGCGATGCTCGCCTTGTCGCCTTCCAGAGCGCCCGCGATCATCCCGAAAGCCTCGCTCCAGTCGGCCGGTTGCAGCTTGCCATCCCGGCGCACCCACACGCGGTCGAGGCGGCGCCTGGTCAGCCCGTCGACCTGGTAGCGGCCCTTATCCGACAGCCACTCCTCGTTGACGTCGTCGTTGATCCGCGGGAGCGCGCGCATGACCTCGCGGCCGCGCGATTGGAGCGTGATATTGGCCCCCACCGCGTCCGACACGTCGATGCTGAGCGTCTTCTTGAGCTCCCACGGGCGCGCCTCGAAGGCATAAGGACGGCTGGTCAGCGCGCCGACCGGGCACAGGTCGATGACGTTGGCGGAAAGCTCATGCGCCGCCGCCTGTTCCAGATAGGTGGTGATCTGCATGTCCTCGCCGCGGTACAGCGCGCCGATCTCGTCCACCCCCGCGAT
>JBJTSG010000159.1:0-3587 GCA_046076505.1 Erythrobacter sp.
CGGTATTCCCGTGCAAGCAATGTGACATCGAAGGCTTGCGTCGACAGTCCATAGCGAATGGTCAGGTAGCCCGTGGCAACGACATAGCCGATGGCGAGGCCAACCAGCGTCAGGCTCAGGATCCCGCCCGCGATCTTCCCCTTATCCATGGGTGATCCCCTTTTCGCCATGGGCCGCGGCATGACGGGCGCGCTGTGCCTCGATCTGCTCTTCGGCTAGGGCATCCAGCACCCGTTCCATCGCGGGGCCGTGCGCCATTACTTCGCTGCTTTCCAGATAGGCCTTGGCAAGTTCCAACTGCCGAAGTGGGTCCTCGGTGAACTTGTCCAGCACATCCGCGTGTCCTGCGCGGAGGGCAGTCACAGCGTTCGGCGTGAGGTTGCGGTCGATCTGGGCGATCAGGCGCTGCCCGTCGGTCTCGGAGAGCGGCTTCACATCCTCGGCCTCGGCCCGCTGCAGGAAGGTCAACACATCAGGGGCAGTCTCAGCCATGAAACGCCGCTCGGCGTAATCCTGCCGCGCCTGATCCTCGATGTCGAAACTCCGCTCGCTGACATAGGCGCGCGATGCACCCATGGCGCGCAGCTGGTTGATCTCTTTCTGCACGGCTGCACCGAACTCCTCGTCGGGCATCTCGGCGCGGTAGCGCGCGAGGGTGCGGTCGTCTTCGGTGATCGGGCCGAGATGTTGCATAGGATCGCGCAGCGCGAGATCCATGTCGCCGGCATGAAGGGTGCGGTCCTTTTCGTCGACGGCAAACTCCTGTGGTTTGCGGCTGTCGGTGATCTTGTCCCAGGCCATCGACGCCAGTTCGGCATGATCGGACGACCGTTGCGCGAAGGCATTGAAGGCGGCGCGGGCCTCTTCCACCTCGACGGCACCGGCTCGGCGCACGGACGGATCGTCCGAGAAGGGATGGTCGAAATCCGTTCGACGGAACTGGGCGACGAGCTCCTGGAAATCCCGGCGCTCGGATGGGGCGAAGATGTCGGGCTCACCCGCCGCGCGCTCGCGCTCAGGCAGCGTCAAACGTTCTGCCAGGGCAACCGGGTCATCCTCGGTCTCATCCACATCTTCGACCGCCCGCAAGATGCGCGCATCGGTCAAGGTGTCGCCCAAACGAACATGGACTGCTTCGAGCCGATCCAGCGCTTCCTCGCGATCCTCGTCCTTCTCCAGGTCGAGATCGCCCGCCTTGGCGATAGCGCGCAGATCCTGTGCCAGCCATTGCCGTTCGAGCGCGGCATTGCCAGCACCCTCACGCATACGGGCGGCGACTGCCTCGGGATCGATGCCCGTGCCCTGCAGTGCCTCCGTAAGACGCGCCTTTACCGCGTCATCGTCGAGGCGCGCGAATTGGTCCTCGCGCATGTTGGCCCGGACATAGACCCCATCCCGGGATGGTGCGTCGAGGAGTGCGGCCGAACGGTCGCCAAGCGGGTTCAAATGCGCCACCGAGGCCAGCACATCGGTGAGCTTACGCTCGATCTCCGGCCGCTGGGCCGCGGGCGCTCGGTCAATCGCCGCTTCGATCTGACGGATGTTCTGAGAAAACTCGGTGATCAGCGTGTCGAAGGCTGTTTCGTCTTGGGACATGTAGATGGCTCCGTCAGATTGGATCTGACCGCCCCTGGCAAGGATGGTGCTGGCCCGCTCGAGCGCCTCAGCCACGTCTTCGAAGTTCGACCGGGACGCCTCGGCCGCCAGCCCCCAATAGGTCAGCGCATTGCGCGCCACCGTTTCCAGGGCCGCGGCGAGATCAGCGCCTGTGCGCTGGCGCTCGACGGGCGGTCGGCCTTCGTCACGGGCCTTATAGACCTCGTCGATCTCGGCGCGGTAGGTCGTGACCCCCCGATCAAGACGCCGTGTCGCCTCGAGCCGGATCCCGTGGACCTGCGACGCCTCGACCATCGCCAGCCGGAAGGCGTCGTAGTTGAAGTGGTGATCCTTCCCGAGAAAGAACATTTCGCCATCCTTGCTGCGGCGGTTCAGAACGATATGCGCATGTGGATGCGCGCGATCTTGGTGTATTGCAGCAATATAGTCGAATTGCGACCCCTCACCTTGAAAGAACCGCTCACAGATGGATTCCGTGATCGCGCGCACATCTTCGCCGCTGGTGCCCACGGGAAACGCCATCAGCAGATGCGAGGTATGGCCGAGCTTCGGACTATGTCGCTCGCCCCACTGGTTCCCGAAGCGCCGCACGACCCGGTCGATCTCGGCCTCGGTCAGGGTCTTCTTGCCATCATGGGTACCACGACTGTCGAGGATGTGGCTCGACTTTGTGGTGAGGTAGGTGAGCTGGGCCTTCAACTGCGCGCCCGTGTGGCACCCGCCTTTCGATATGGGCTTGAAGATGGCAGGCGAGTAGCCGCGCGCTGCCCGGACCATCTGCGCCTTCTTCGCCAGCCCCTGCCAGCTGCCTGAGACCCGGCTCCAGTCACGATCGAAGAGGGCGGGCCCGACACCGCGTGCCTCACTCCGCGCCTTGCTCGGCCACCTGCTCCGTGTCCTGCCGCGCCAGACCGGCGAGGGCCTTGGTCACTTCGAGGTCCAGCACACGGCGGCGCGCGCGGAACATCTCCTGGATCTGGTCGGCCATGTCGAAGACGAGCACCGCGAGATCACGGATCTCGGCATGGCTGGCGGGGGTGTAGGGCAGACGCTCCCCTTTGAGCTTTGCCTCGTTCAGGCGGCGCGCGACCTGGTTCACGTTGTTGCCGACCCGATTCAGCGCCGCGCTTAAGTTTCGCAGCTCGTCCGTCATGTCCTCATCCGGGCGCAGGATGTCGTCGGCGGCCAGGATAAGACAGCGCAGAGCATCCGAGCGATGGAGGACACCGTGGCGCGCAAGGGCCGCGTCGAAGCGCTGTAGCTCCTTCGGGCTGACGCGCACGCCAATCACCTTTGGCCGACTGCCGTTCGCCGTCGGCCGATCCGCCGTGTGGTTTGCCGCGTTGTAGACGGACTTGAGACTGACCCCGTAGCGGGTGGCGAGATCGCCAGCGGCGACGCCCTGCGATCGCTCTTCGGCGATGCTCAGGCGCTCGGTTTCGGTCAGTCTGCGGCCGCGTGACATTTTGAAGTTAACGTTCCTATTTCTTGCCAACTTCGTACAAGCCCGCCTTCTCCCAGCACAAGCGGAGAAGGCACCAAGGGCTTGTACTCAATGCAGAAAATCGGCCTCTCAGGCCGATTTGACGTCCTTTGGCAAATGCAGCGCGCAAGGCGCTCAATGCACCGCGTTCCGCGTTCTCTGCACCGCGCATCGCGTCCTTTGGACTGCGTTGTGCGCGCCCTGCAGCACGGCTTCTGGCAAGTGTCAGACGGCCCGTGCTCCCCGTATCGCGCGTGGTGCCGGATGGTCCACGTCCCGTGCGGTATGGGTCACGCTTCCTGCGTCGCGCACTATGGCCGATGTCGCATGTCGCGCGTCATCTAGGGACCGCATCGCGCGGACGGGAGAACGTCAGGTGTCGCGAGCGTGGTGCTTTTCGCTCCGTGCGCGATGCACCATGGACCCCGCATTCCGCCTGAGGCAGCCCGCATCCCGTCTTCTGCTTGACGCCGTCGCGCGCGGGGGT
>JBJTSG010000160.1:0-2504 GCA_046076505.1 Erythrobacter sp.
CGCCTGCCTGCCTCCTAACACTCGTCGAACAACTCATAGCACCCGTCCCTGTGGCGGGGAGGATGGACCTATGGCGCTCCTTAGTTTCGAGCGGAAATACCGCGTCCGCGGTGGCACATTGATCGGCGGCGACCTTTTCGATTTCTGGGTCGGGCCGTTTTATGTCGGATTCTTTGGAGTGACGACGGCAATCAGCGCGCTGCTTGGCACCGCGCTGATCTTCGCCGCTGCGACCCAGGGCCCGACCATGAACCCCTGGCTGATCTCGATCAATCCGCCGCCCATCGAGTATGGCCTGTCGCTCGCTCCCCTCAAACAGGGTGGCTACTGGCAGATCATCACCTGCTGTGCGGTGGTCGCGTTCAGTTCGTGGGTGCTGCGTCAGGCGGAGATCTCGCGCAAGCTCGGCATGAGCTATCACGTTCCTGCCGCCTTCAGCGTCGCCGTCTTCGCCTACGTCACGCTCAACGTCATCCGTCCGCTGCTGATGGGTGCGTGGGGCAACGGCTTCCCCTACGGGATCTGGACTCACCTCGAGTGGGTCTCGAACGTCGGCTACGCCTTCGGCAACTTCCACTACAACCCCGTGCACATGCTCGCGATCAGCTTCTTCTTCACGAACTGTCTCGCGCTCGCCCTGCACGGCGGTCTGGTGTTGTCGGCGGTGAATCCGAGCGGGGGCACCGACGTCAAGTCGCCCGAATACGAAGACACCTACTTCCGTGACTTCATCGGCTATTCGGTCGGCACGCTCGGTATCCACCGGGTGGGGCTCTTCCTGGCGCTGAGCGCCGGGTTCTGGAGCGCCATCTGCATCGTCATCTCCGGCACTCTGTATGTCGGCAGCTGGATCGAGTTCTGGGATTTCTGGAAGAAGATCCCGATCTGGTCGTAAGGAGCACCTGAACCATGGCGACGTATCAGAACATATTTACCCAGGTGCAGGTGAAGGGGCCGCCCGAAATGGGCGTTCCCCTGCCCGAAGGGGAGGACATCCGCATCCCCTTCACCGGCCACACCTACCTGTTCGGCAAGATCGGACAGGCTCAGTGGGGGCCGATCTACCTCGGCTGGACCGGGGTGCTGAGCCTCGCGTGCGGCACGCTGGCGATCCTCATCATCGGTCTCAACTTCTGGGCACAGGCCGGGTGGAGCCCGCAGACCTTCATGCGCGAGTTCTTCTGGCTCACGCTGAACCCTCCGGGTCCGGAATACGGGTTCAGCCCGTTCGTGCCGCTGGAGAAGGGCGGATGGTGGATCCTCGCGGGCTTCTTCCTGACCACCTCGATCCTGTTGTGGTGGTTGCGCACCTACCGCCGCGCCAAGGCGCTGGGCATGGGGATGCACATCCCCTGGGCCTTCGCTTCGGCGATCTGGCTCTACCTCGTGCTCGGCTTCATCCGGCCGATGCTGATGGGGCAGTGGTCGGAGGCGGTGCCGTTCGGCATCTTCAGCCACCTCGACTGGACCAACAACTTCTCGCTCACTTACGGGAACCTGTTCTACAACCCGTTCCACGCGCTCTCGATCGTCTTCCTCTACGGGTCGGCGGTGCTGTTCGCGATGCACGGGGCGACGATCCTCGCGCTCGGCCGCTATGGCGGGGAACGCGAGATCGAGCAGATCACCGACCGCGGCACGGCCGCGGAGCGCGGGGCGTTGTTCTGGCGCTGGGTGATGGGTTTCAACGCTTCGTTCGAATCCATCCACCGCTGGGCCTGGTGGTTCGCGGTGCTGACCACGCTCACCGGCGGGATCGGCATCCTGCTGACCGGCACGGTGGTCGACAACTGGTACCTGTGGGCCCAGGAGCACCACTACGCGCCGGATACGGTCAACTATGACCCGACCGGTGCGGCGCAGGCTGCGGCCGGCAACAAGTAAGGGGGAGCCGGGCCAGGCGTCCGGCTTCGTCACGCCAAGACAGGGAAACCCGGCCGGGCGCGAGCTTGGCCGGGTTTTCTGTTATCGATAGCAAGACGGGCAGAAAAAGCGGGATGACCGTGCAAGCCGAGGGCGGCGTTGCCGGGTCAGTCTTTCAGCCGCCCGCGAAGGTCCATCAAGTGGAGCGGCAGCGAGGCGGCGAGCGGCAGGGCGATCCACCCCCATGCGGCTCCCACAAGCGCCGCCCTGAGGCCCAGCACGATCAACGCCGCCGGGCCGAGCAGGCCCAGCACCTGCCCCCAGCGCCAGCCCTTCCCCCAACGCAGCCACGCCGCCTCGAGGACGAGCACGGCAAGGACCGCGTCGGCCGCATGGCCGCTGGCGAAGAGGTCTTCGATCAAGGGAGCCGCCCTGCCCCCGGCCTCAGCCGAAAGGCGCGTTGAGCTGGACCACGGCCCAATTCAGGGCCCCGGCAAAGCTCACCCAGCCGAGGTAGGGCACCAGCAGCAGCGCGGCGCTGCGCGAGAAGCGCGCGACGTAAATGATGATCGCGAGGATCGAGAGCCACAGCAGCGTCACTTCCCAGAACGCCCAGTCGGGGCGCTGGAAGCGGAAGAACA
>JBJTSG010000161.1:0-7516 GCA_046076505.1 Erythrobacter sp.
GCGGCGAGCGGCATGAAGCGCGCCGCCTTGGTCGGCTCGCCCGCGGCACTCTCGGGCACCGGGATGAGCATGGTGAGCGCGGTGAGGACGAGGCTCCCGCCGAGCAGGGTGAGGAAGGTCGCCTCCTTGATCGGCGTCAGCCCGCCCGCAAAACTCGCCGGCGCACCGAGCGCCACGATCACCAGCGCCTTCTTCAAGGGCGTGACGCCTGCACGAGCGAAGCGGATGCTCGATCCGGTCACCACTACGATATTGCAGGCAAGGCTCACCAGCGGCAGCAGGCGGTAGTCGAGCCCCGACAGCGCGAGCAGCGCCGAATAGGTCGACCCGCCCCCGAAGCCGACGCTGGCATAGAGCAGCGCGGTGACGAGGAACGCGAGCGCCAGCAGCGCCGGGACCGCCCCGATCATCATCGCGTCAGCCCCGCCGAGCGTCTAGACCAGCGCGCGCGCCGAGAGCGCCCCGTGGCAGTGCTTATACTTCTTGCCGCTACCGCACGGGCACAGCGCATTGCGACTGAGGCCGAGATGGGCATAGGGATCGGTGCCCGCTTCGGCACCGCCGGGACCGACCTCCGCCATCGGCGCGCCCGCGAGAGAGCCGAACAGTTCGGGGCGCAGCGCCGAGCCGTCGCCGTCGGCCGAATCCTCGAGCCCCGTCAACGGATCGATGTGGCCGGTCAGGAAGTCGGGGAGCTCGGGCAGAGTCTGCACCGGCGGCTGTTCGAAGCGCAGCTCGGCGCGGAACAGGATCTTGGTGACCTCCTCGCGCAGCGTGTCGAGCATCGTCTCGAACAGGCCGAAGGCCTCGCTCTTGTATTCGTTGATCGGCTGCTTCTGCGCCATGCCGCGCATCCAGATCACCTGGCGCAGCGCATCGAGGGTGGAGAGGTGCTCCTTCCAGTGGTGGTCGAGCTGGCGTAGCAGCACGTCCTTCTCGACGATCCGCCAGATCGCGGGATCGGACGCGTTGATCTTCTCCTCCATCATCGCGTCGGTCAGCTCGCGCAGGCGTTCCTCGATGAGCTCGGGCTCGACCTGATCCTCGGCGAGCCATTCGTCGAGCGGCGGCTGGAAGCCGAAGATCTCCTCGATCCGCTCCCTCAAGCCGGCAGTGTCCCATTGTTCGGGGTAGGAGCCCGGAGGGCAGGCCGCGCCGACGATAGTGTTGATCGTGTCGTGGCGCATATCGACGACCACCTCGTCGACCGCCTCGCTGTCCATGATCTCCGAGCGCTGCTCGTAGACGACCTTGCGTTGGTCGTTCATCACGTCGTCGTACTCGACGACCTGCTTGCGCATGTCGTAGTTGCGCGCCTCGACCTTCTTCTGCGCAGTCTCGATGGCCTTGGACAGCCACTTGGACCCGATCGCCTCGCCATCGGCAAGGTTCGAGTTCATCATCTTGGCGAACAGCGTGTCGGGGCCGAAGATCCGCAGCAGATCATCCTCGAGGCACAGGTAGAAGCGCGACAGGCCCGGGTCGCCCTGACGGCCCGAGCGGCCGCGCAGCTGGTTGTCGATGCGGCGGCTTTCGTGGCGCTCGGTACCGAGCACGAAGAGGCCGCCCGCGGCCTTCACGCGCTCCTTCTCCTCGGCGACCTCGGCCTTGATCCGGGCAATCGCGGCGTCGCGCTCGGGTCCTTCGGGCATGTCGGCGAGTTCGTCGTTGATGCGGAACTCGACATTGCCGCCCAATTGGATGTCGGTGCCGCGGCCGGCCATGTTGGTGGCGATGGTCACCGCCCCGAAGCGGCCCGCCTGCGCAACGATATGCGCTTCCTGCTCGTGGAAGCGGGCGTTGAGGACAGAGTGCCTGACGCCTTCCTTCTGGAGGTATTCGCTCAGCAGCTCGGACTTCTCGATGGAGACCGTGCCGACCAGCACCGGCTGGCCGATCTCCTGCTTCTCGCGGATCGCCTTGGCGATGGCGCCGAACTTGTCGGCGGTGTTCTTGTAGAACTCGTCGTCCTCGTCGATGCGGGCGACCGGCAGGTTGGTCGGGATTTCGACCACGCCGACCTTGTAGATGTCCCAGAACTCGGCCGCCTCCGTGGCGGCGGTGCCGGTCATGCCGGAGAGCTTGGGATACATGCGGAAGTAGTTCTGGAAGGTGATCGAGGCGAGCGTCTGGTTCTCGGGCTCGATGCGCACGCCCTCCTTGGCCTCGACCGCCTGATGGAGCCCGTTCGACCAGCGACGGCCGTCCATCATGCGGCCGGTGAACTCGTCGATGATGATGACCTTGTCGTCCTTGACGATGTAGTCGGTGTCGCGCTTGCGCGCGAAGACGGCGACCAGCGCCTGATCGAGGTGGTGGACGACCTGGGTGTTCTCGACGTCGTAAAGGTTGGGCGTGGCGAGCAGGCCCTTCTCGAGGAGGATCTTCTCGACTTCCTCGAGGCCCTCCTCGGTGAGCTGCACGCGCTTCACCTTCTCGTCGATGTCGCGCCACTCGAACGGAATCTCCTTCGCCACGGCATCCAGGGCGACGTAAAGGTCGGACTTGTCCTCGGTCGGGCCGGAGATGATCAGCGGGGTGCGCGCCTCGTCGATGAGGATCGAGTCCACCTCGTCGACGATCGCGAAGTTGAACGGGCGCTGCGCCATCTGGCTGCGCTCGTGCTTCATGTTGTCGCGCAGGTAGTCGAAGCCGAACTCGTTGTTGGTGCCGTAGGTGATGTCGGCATTGTAGGCGTCGCGCTTGTCCTCCTCGGGCATGCCGGGGACGATCACGCCGACCGTGAGGCCGAGCCAATTGTAGAGGCGGCCCATCTCGGCGGCGTCGCGACGGGCGAGGTAATCGTTGACGGTGACGACGTGGACACCCTTGCCCTCGAGCGCGTTCAAGTACACGGCCAGCGTCGCCATCAGGGTCTTGCCCTCGCCGGTGCGCATTTCCGCGATCTCGCCGCGGTGAAGCACGAGGCCGCCGATCAGCTGCACATCGAAGTGGCGCATTCCGAACACCCGCACCGATGCCTCGCGCACCGTGGCGAAGGCTTCGGGCAGGACGTCGTCGAGGCTGGAGCCGGCATCGATCAGACCGCGCAGCTTGGCGGTCTGGGCCTGGAGCTCCGCGTCGCTGAGCGTCTGGATCTGAGGTTCGAGGGCATTGATCTGGGCGACGATCTTGCGCGCCGACTTGATGTAGCGCTCGTTTGCGGAGCCGAAAATCGACTTGACGATGGTGTTGAGCATGGCGGTGTAAACCTTTGATTCAGCGGGAGCGGCCACTTGTGAGGGGCTGCATCGGCCGGGAGGGGTGGCGCACGCGGACACTCAAAGCCGGCGCGCGCGGAAACGCGATGGAAGATGTGCCGGAAGAGCGCCTATTCGTAGGCGCGCTCGATCCCCATCAGGACCGGCAGGCGCAGCAGGCTGGGTGCGGCCTCCTGGGGGCGCGGAGCTTCCGCGGCGCGGCTCGCCCGGATCGTCGAGGGCGCGGGCTGAACGGCGACACTGTCGCTCTTGTTCGCCTCGTCCCGGCTCGCCGCAGCGACGCTCGCATTGCAAGCCAGCGCCTCGGCCAACGACGCCTGCGCCGTGCCGCCAAGGGCGACAAGGCCGGTAATCAGCGCGAGGAAGGCCAGAAAACGCCGGGTCATGGCTCGCGTAGATAGGGAATCCTGCAGGTTTCGTCCACCTGATTTGCCGATTTACGTGGAAGCCGGCGGGTCCTAGAGGCTCGGCCCCATGCAGATCGACCCTTCGCCCCTCGCCCGGCCCTTCCCCCAATTGCCCGCCATCGACGGCGTCACGCTGCGCGTGGCACGCGCGCGCTACAAGACATGGGACCGCTGCGATCTGACCCTCGCCGAGGTTTGCGAAGGAACCAGCGTCGCGGGTGTGTTCACAAAGAGCGCCTGCGCCTCCTCGGAGGTGGAACTGGGCCGCGAAGCGGTGCGGCAGGGCCACGCACGGGCGCTGATCGTCAATGCGGGCAACTCCAATGCCTTCACGGGCTGGCGCGGGCGCGCGGCGGTCGAGGCGATCCGGGCGCAGGTCTCCGAGGCGCTGGGCTGCTCGCTCGACGAGGTGTTCGTTTCCTCGACCGGCGTGATCGGCGTGCCGCTGCCAGTCGACAAGGCGCGAGGAGGCATCGCCGCCGCGCTGGAGGCGGAGCCCTGCGGATGGGAGGACGCGGCGACCGCGATCGGCACCACCGACACCTTTGCCAAGGGCGCGGGCGCGTCGGCGATGATCGGCGGCACGCGCGTCGAACTCGCCGGGATCATCAAGGGCTCGGGCATGATTGCGCCCGACATGGCCACGATGCTGGGCTACATCTTCACCGACGCCAACGTCGCGCCAGCCTTCCTCCAGGAGGCTCTCGAGCGCGCGAACGACGCGACCTTCTCCTGCATCACCGTGGACGGCGACACCTCGACGAGCGACACGGTGATGGCCTTCGCCACCGGCCGCGCCGGCAACGCGCGGATCGAAGGCTGGGACAGCGCGGGCGCGGATGCCTTCGCCGCCGCCCTCGCCGACGTGTGCCGCGAGCTCGCCCAGCTGGTCGTGCGCGACGGCGAAGGCGCGCGCAAGTTCGTCACCATCCGCGTCTCGGGCGCCGTGAGTGATGAAAGCGCGCGCCGCATCGGCCTCGCCATCGCCAACTCCCCTTTGGTCAAGACCGCGATCGCCGGAGAGGACGCCAATTGGGGCCGCGTCGTCATGGCCGTCGGCAAGGCGGGCGAACCGGCCGACCGCGACCGGCTCTCGATCGCTTTCGGCGGCACCTGGACCGCGCGCGACGGGCTCCCGGTCGAGGGCTACGACGAGGCGCCGGTCGCCGCGCACCTCAAGGGCGAGGAGATCGACATTGCGGTCGATCTCGGCCTCGGAGAGGGCCGCGCGACCGTGTGGACCTGCGACCTCACCCACGGCTACATCGCGATCAACGCGGACTACCGTTCGTGAGCGCACTCGACGACGAGATCAGGGACCTGATGCGCTTCGCCGCGCAAAAGTCGATGCTGCCGCGTTTCCGGAACCTCGCCGCGGGCGAGGTGGACATGAAGGGGAAGGACGATCCCGTCACGATCGTCGACCGCGAGATCGAGGCTTTCCTTACCGAGGCGCTGACCAAGCTCGCCCCCGGCGTGCCGGTCGTCGGCGAGGAGGCGGCGGCGGCCGACCCCGCGGTGCTCGATCACCTCTCCGGCCAGTGCTGGATCATCGATCCGCTCGACGGGACGGCGAACTTCGCCGACGGCAAGGAGCCGTTCGGGATCATCATCGCGCTTGCCGACGCAGGAGAGGCCGTCGCGGGCTGGCTCTACGATCCCAACAAGGACCGCTTCTGCCACGCCCGCCGCGGGGGCGGCGCCTTCGTGAACGGAGAAAAGGTTGCGGCGCGCACCACGGGGCAGCAGCCGCCGATCGCCGCGATCAGCCGCATCTTCCTGACGCCCGAACAATCGGCCATGGTCGATGCCAAGCTTGCGCCGCACTACACGCTCACCGACATCCCGCGCTGCGCCGCCGAGCAGTACCCGCGGCTCGCGCTGGGGGAGAACGACGTCTCGAGTTTCAAGCGCACGCTCGCCTGGGACCACGCCGCCGGCGTGCTGTGGCTGGGCGAGGCGGGCGGCAAGGCGGCGCGGCTCGACGGCAGCCCCTACCGTGTCGACCATCACGACGCGCCGGGACTGGTCGGCGCGTCGAGCCCGGCAATCTGGGACGAGTTTGTCGGCCGGGTGCTGGCCTAGTGCCTCAGAGCTCGCTTTCGAGCCATGCCTTGAGCTGGCCCTTGGGCGCAGCGCCGAGCTTCTGCGCGACGGGCTTGCCGCCCTTGTAGAGCACCATCAGCGGGATCGACTGCACACCGAGCTGGGTCGGGGTGTCGACGTTCTCCATGATGTCCATCTTGGCAATCTTGACCTTGCCGGCGAGCTCCTCGCTGATTTCCTCGAGCGCGGGTGCGATCATCTTGCAGGGGCCGCACCAGTCGGCCCAGAAATCCACCAGCACGGGGGTCTCGCTCTCCAGCACGTCGCTAGCAAAGCTCGCATCGGTCACGTTGACGGTCGCCATTTCGAAATCTCCTTTGTGCCGGCGAGCATAGGGGCGCCGGTCATGCGAATGCAATCTAGTGCGCGGGGCTTTTCACTCAATATCGGGCGGCAGCAAGGATTGTTGCGGGGTCGCAAAGGCGGACTTGTGGACGTCCAAGGCCGACTTCGGGAGGTCTAGCAGCCGGGGCAGGTGGGTGTAGAGCACCCCTGCCCGCACTTTGCGGCCCGGGTAGATGGCTTCCAGCGCGGCGACGTAAGCCGCCATCTGGCGCAGGGTCGAGCCGGGGATGTCGGCGAGGCTGGCCGGCGGGCGGCGGGTGGTCTTGAAATCGACCACCGTCACTGTGTCGGCCTCGACCAGCAGCCGGTCGGCCGTCCCCGCCACCACCACGCCGCCAACCGTCGCGGCGAGCGGCACCTCGGCGAGGGCAGCGGGCGAGAAGATCGCCGCGAAATCCGGATGGTCGAGCACGCCGAGCGCGGCATCGAGCATCTCTTCGCGGTCGCGCTCCGGCAGATCGCCCGCTTGCCGCGCGAGCCAGCGGCGGGCGGCCTCGATGCGGCTTTCGCCAGGGACATCGGGCAGGCGCTCCAGCAGGGCATGGATCAGGCTCCCGCGGCGGGCGGCGATGCGGGCGGCCTCGGGCGGGAGCGGGGGCTCGCCGCCCCTGTCCTCGCCCGCTGCGGACGGGGCGAGCGGGCGCGGCGGGCGCGGCTCGGGGCCGATCGGGGTCACCGCCCAGGGGGGCAGGACCACCGCATCGCGCGAAGCCGCGGCGGCACCCTCCTCCGGCACCAGCGGCTCGGCCCGCTCGCCCCATTCCTTGCGCCAGTGCCAGACCGGGTCGGCGATCGCCTCCCCCTCGAACAGCGGGGCGAGCCGCGCGTACCAGCTGTCCTCGTGCGGCAGACCCTTCTTCGCCTCGGTCTTGTTCAGCGAGCCGCCGATGAACAGCGCCTCCTCGGCACGGGTCAGCGCGACATAAAGGAGCCGCCAGTGCTCCTGCAGCGCCTCGCGCCTCTTCGCCTCCTCGGCCTCGAGGATACGGCCCCGCTTCTCTTCCTTGCCGAGCGGCGGGAGCGGCACGCGGCGCGCGCGCTTGAGCACCTCGCCCAAGGGATTGTCCTCGAGGGCAAGCTCGCCCGGCTCGCCCGGCGCGCCGGTTGCATCGGCGAGAATCACGATCGGTGCCTGCAAACCCTTTGAGCCGTGCACCGTCATCACCCGCACATGCCCGCTCGCGGCATCGGCATCGCGCTTGAGGTCTCCCGTCCCCGCATCAAACCAGGCGAGGAAGCCGGCAAGGCTCGGCCAGTGCTCGGCCTCGTAGGCGAAGGCGGCGTTGAGAAGCTCGTCGAGCGGATCGTTGGCCTCCGCCCCCAGCCGCGCGACCAGCCTGGCGCGGCACTGCCACGGTCCGGTCAGGAGCCAGGCGATCAGCGCCTGCGGGGTCTGGTAATCGGCGCGGCGCAAGAGGTCACGCAAGCGCCCGGCGG
>JBJTSG010000162.1:0-13150 GCA_046076505.1 Erythrobacter sp.
CTCCTGCTCCCACCCGTCCGCAAACGACCTCGGAGGCGATCGACCGCCTCAACGAGCGCATGGCCGCGGTCAACGAGGCCAATTCGGAAGTCGGCGGCTTCGAAGCCAGCGTCCACAAGATCAAGGAACAGGTGCTCCCGCGCCTGCTCGAACGTGTCGATCCGGAAGCCGCGGCGACGCTGTCCAAGGAAGAACTCTCCGAGGAATTCCGCCCGATCATCATGGAAGTGCTGGCCGAGCTCAAGGTCACCCTCAACCGGCGCGAACAGTTCGCGCTGGAAAAGGTGCTGATCGACGAATTGCTCGGCTTCGGCCCTCTGGAAGAGCTGCTGAACGATCCGGACGTGTCCGACATCATGGTCAACGGCCCGGACCAGACCTACATCGAAAAGAAGGGCAAGCTGCAGCTCGCCCCGATCCGCTTCCGCGACGAACAGCACCTGTTCCAGATCGCGCAGCGCATCGTGAACCAGGTCGGCCGCCGCGTCGACCAGACCACGCCGCTGGCCGACGCGCGCCTCAAGGACGGCTCCCGTGTGAACGTGATCGTCCCGCCGCTGTCGCTGCGCGGCACCGCGATCTCCATTCGTAAGTTCTCCGAAAAGCCGATCACCATCGACATGCTGCGCGACTTCGGATCGATGTCGGACAAGATGGCGACCGCGCTGAAGATCGCCGGCGCGTGCCGGATGAACATCGTCATCTCGGGCGGTACCGGTTCGGGTAAGACGACGATGCTCAACGCCCTGTCGAAGATGATCGACCCGGGCGAGCGCGTGCTGACCATCGAGGACGCGGCGGAACTTCGCCTGCAGCAGCCGCACTGGCTGCCGCTCGAAACCCGACCGCCGAACCTTGAAGGCCAGGGCGCGATCACCATCGGCGACCTCGTGAAGAACGCCCTGCGTATGCGTCCTGACCGGATCATCCTGGGCGAAATTCGCGGCGCGGAGTGTTTCGACCTCCTTGCGGCGATGAACACCGGTCACGACGGTTCGATGTGCACCCTCCACGCGAACTCCCCGCGCGAATGCCTTGGCCGTATGGAAAACATGATCCTGATGGGCGACATCAAGATCCCCAAGGAAGCCATCAGCCGCCAGATCGCCGAATCCGTCGACCTCATCGTACAGGTGAAGCGTCTGCGCGACGGCTCGCGCCGCACCACCAATATCACCGAGGTGATCGGGATGGAGGGCGACGTGATCGTGACGCAGGAGCTGTTCAAGTTCGAATATCTCGACGAGAGCGACGACGGGAAGATCCTCGGCGAATTCCGCTCGTCGGGCTTGCGCCCCTACACGCTGGAAAAGGCCCGCCAGTTCGGCTTCGACCAGGCCTATCTTGAAGCCTGCCTCTAAGGCAGGCGGTACGGCCTAACCGGCCGGCAGCCGTTCACCCCTTCAGCACCGCTGGCAGGCTCAAAGCCAGGATGCCCGCGCCGAGCATCGCTGTGAGCATGAACAGGGTCGTCCACGGCACCCAGCCGACCTGCTCGAGCCGCGCCAGATTGCGCCGCCGGCTGCGGCGCCATTCCATCAGCCCGGCAAGCGCGGCGATCACCCACAGGCCGCCGCCGAGGACCGCGAGCTGACCTGCATCGCTGAGCATTTCATACTGTTCGAGAAGGTTCATCGCTCGGGCGCATGTAGGATGCGCCACGGCTTGCGCAATCCTTGTCCCTCGGCCAAGCCTCCCTGCGATGGATGGCTCGATCGCCCGCCCCCGGCCCATGCTCGCGCTGTTCGTGCGGCTGCTGGCCGCCTTCGCGCTGCCGACGATGGGCATGCTGGTGAAGCTCGCGGGCGAGCGGGGCGCGCACCTCATGGAGCTGATCTTCTGGCGCCAGCTGCTCACCGTGATCCTGCTCGGCGCAGGCCTCGCGGTGACCGGACAGCTCGCGCTGCTGCGCACCAAGCGCCTTCCCGCCCATGCCCGGCGCGCGGCGAGCGGGTTGTTCGGCATGATCTTCACCTACGGCGCGGTGCTGCTCCTGCCGCTCGCCGAGGCGACCACCCTCGGCTTCACCGCGCCGGTTTTCGCCGTGCTGCTGGCGATGGCGCTGTTCGGCGAGAAGATCGGCCCCTACCGCTGGGGCGCGGTGGCGATGGGTTTTACGGGCGTCCTCGTGGTGATGCGACCCTTCGCCGGGCTCCATCCCGGCGTGACCGTCGCGGGCATCGCCGTCGGCCTCGTCGCCCCCTTCATGGTGGCGGTGATCAGCTACCAGCTCCAGGACCTCAACAAGACCGAGAACCCGTGGCGCATCGTCTTCTGGTTCGCCGCCCTGACCACGCCCGTGGCCGCGCTCGCCCTGCCCTTCGTCACCGCCACCCACGATCCGCTGACCTGGGCGCTGATCCTCGGCATGGGGCTCGTGGGCGCGGCGGCGCAGATGCTGCTGACCACCTCGCTCAGGTTCGGCTCGGCGGCGTTGATCCTGCTGATGGACTACACCAGCCTTCTGTGGGCGAGCTTCTACGGCTATGCCGTCTTCGACCGCGCGGCGCCCACCAGCCTGTGGCTCGGCGCACCGCTCATCATCGGGGCGGGCGTGCTGATTGCCTGGCGCGAGCGGCAACTCGCCCGGTCACGGGTGCAGCCCGCCGAATAGGGCGGCCTTCCGCAATGTAGGATGGACCTCGGCGCAACCGCGCCCGGTACAGCGAGGAGGCACACAAGAAGGAGCACCCAATCATGACCACCCGCAAGCTGATCGCCGCCCTCGTCCTGTCCGCTGCCGCGCTCACCACCGCCGCCTGCAACACCGTCGAAGGCGCTGGCGACGACCTCAAGTCGGCCTCGCGCGAGGTGAAGAAGGAAATCTGACGATTTTCGCCGCGGGCGGACTTCGGTTCACCGCAAGGCAAGGACATGGCGGGCAATCCTGTGCGTTGATCGGACGATTGACGCAAAGGATTGCCCGTTGATGTTTCGCAACCTGCTGACCGCCGCCGCCCTCGCCGCCCTCGCGTTTGGCGCCACCGCCTGCAACACCGTCCAGGGTGTGGGCGAGGACATCAAGTCCGTCGGCCGCGCCGGCAAGCGCGCGATCGACTAGCCGCGCCGATAGACCAGCATGATGTTGTTCGCCGGCATCGCGTGACGCTCGGTGCGGGCCATGCCGTGCGTGGCGGCAAGCGCATCAAGCGCCTCGGCCTCGCGCAGGCCCCAGCGCGGGTCGCGCGCCTTGAGGCTGGCGTCGAAGGCCAGGTTCGAGGCCGCGGCTTCCACGTCCTGCTCAAGGTAGGGACCATAGAGAATCAAGGGCTTGTCGCTGCTGCCCAACAATCGGGCAGCACCCCGGAACAACCCGAGGGTCGCCTCCCACGGGCTGATGTGCACCATGTTGATGCACACAATTGCGGCAGCCTCGGCGACCGGCCAGCCGTCCGGATCGGCCGCATCCAGCCGCAGCGGCGGCGCGAGGTTTGTGCCCGCATGGTCCGCGCGCCAGGCGGCAATCGAGGCCAGGGCTTCCTCCGAAGGGTCGGTCGGCTGCCAGTCCAGTGCGGGGAAGGCCGCGGCGAAGAACACCGCGTGCTCTCCCGTGCCGCTGGCGATCTCGAGCACCGTCCCCGACGCCGGCAATTCGCGCGCCAGCACCTCGGCGATCGGCGCGCGGTTGCGAAGCGCGGCGGGGGCGTGCTGTTTCACGCTCAGGAGACCTGCCGCTGCTGCCCTTCCCAATAGGGCGCGCGCAGCTCGCGGCGCAGGATCTTGCCGCTGGCGTTCCTCGGCATGGCCGGGATCACTTCGACGCTTTTGGGCGCCTTGAAGGCGGCGATCCGCTCGCGCGTCCAGGCGATCACGTCGGCCTCCTCAACCTCCATGCCCGGCTTGGCGACGACGCAGGCCTTGACCTCCTCGCCCCATTTCTCGCTCGGCACGCCGATGACCGCGACTTCGGCGATCGCCGGGTGGCCGTAGATCGCGCTCTCGACCTCGGCCGGATAGACGTTTTCGCCGCCGGAGATGATCATGTCCTTGATGCGGTCCTGAATGTAAACGTAGCCGTCCGCGTCCATCACGCCCGCATCGCCAGTGTGCAGCCAGCCGTCGGGGTCGATGGTTTTGGCGGTGGCCTCGGGCAGCTTCCAGTAACAGGCTGTATTGGAAGGAGAAAGGATGCACACCTCGCCGATCTCGCCGCGCGGCACCTCGACATTGTCGGGCCCGCGCACTTCGATTTCGACCCCCGGCAGCGCCTTGCCGGCCGAGCGCATCCGCTCATTGCCCTCGAGGCTGTGATCCTCGGGCGGGAGGATCGAGACAGTTCCGGTCGTCTCGGTCATGCCATAGGCCTGCAGGAACTGCGTGTTGGGCATGGTCTGCACCGCCTGCTTGAGCAGCTCGAGCGGCATCGGCGCGGCACCGTAGATGAGGTAGCGCAGGTTCGTGAAGTCGGTCCCCGCCGCCTGCGGGTGCTGGATCACCATCTGCAGCGCGGCCGGCACGAGGAACATGTGGGTGGTCCCCGCCTCGATCGCCGCGAGCACGCCCGCCGGGGTGAACTCGCTCTCGAAGCGGCAGCGGATCCCGGCGATGATCGCGAGATTGAAGGTGCCCGTGCCGCCGATATGCGCGATCGGCATCGCCACCATCATGCAGTCGCCCGCACGGTAATCGGTGTAGTAGGTGAGCCCCGCCGCGATCCCGGCGACGCGCAGCCGGGTGAGGTTGGCGTTGGAGAGCAGCACACCCTTGGGATGGCCGGTGGTGCCGCTGGTGTAGAGCTGGAGGATCGGATCATCCTCGCCGCAGGGGGTAAACTCTGCGGCCTCGCCGGCGCGCGCCTCGGCCAGCATCGCCGTGTCGGCGAGAAGCTCGGGCGGGCTGGCGAGCTCGGCCATCGCCTTGCCGGCGAGCTCCATGACGTCGGGCGCCGCGACCAGCAGTTTCGCTTGCGTGTCGGCGAGGATGTAGGCGATCTCGCGCGGGGCGAGCCGCCAGCCGATCGGCGCGATCACCACCCCGGCGCGCGCGCAGGCGCAGTAGAGGAGGCCGTAGGAGGGAACGTTCTTGCCGAGGAACGCGACCCGGTCGCCGGGCGCAATGCCGCGCGCCGCGAGCAGGGCGATGATCTGGCGCGAGAGCCGGTCGAGCTCGCCGTAGCTGAAGGCGTGCTCTCCGCCCTCGATGGCGGGCGCATCGGGCTGCGAGGCCGCCCAATGGGTCAGGATGCTGTCCATGGTGAGGAACTGGTGCTGCGCGATCTGGGCCATGCCGCTGTCTCTCCCCTAAGCTTTTGCCCGGGAAGATAGCCAAAGGGCAGGCCTCGTCCAGCCCCCGTTTGCTAGCGGAAGCGGCCCTGCCGGCGCGCGGCGGGCTCGCGGATCAGCAGCCACAGGCCGAGGCCCAGGGGACCGGCGAGGAAGGTCGCGATGAGGATCGGGGCCTGGAGGAAGCGCGAGATGTTCTTCGCATCGCCGTCGCGGGCGATCCACAGCCCGACGAACAGATCGAAGGCGAGGTAGTGCGTCCAGCCGATCGTGACCCCGGCATCGCTCCCGAAGATCGCGCGCACGCCGGCAATCGTCGAGAAATCGGCGCCGCCGCCGCCGTTCGTGGGAATGACCCCGCTCAACACCCCCACAAGACCCGCCGCATACCCCAGACACAGCACCCCGACCCCCAGGTAAAGCACCGCCGAGAGCAGCGCGGGCCAGCGTGGCAGGAGGATCAGCGCAGTCCATGCGACGAGCGCCAGCAGGTTCACCGCCCCGAACACCGCATCCCAGGGCATCATGCCGTCTCCCCGCTCTCGCCCACCCGGCGCCATTCGCGTGCGGCGCGGCGCATCGCCTCGTTGTCGTGGGTGAACCTCCCGCCCGCCCGGCGCAGCGCGAGCCCCAGCGCCGCCTCGGCGACGAGGCCCGCATCGATCGAGCGATACTGTGCCCATTTCGCGGGGAGCAGCGGATCGACGAGCGGCGCGGCAAGGATGCCGAGCCGCTCAGCAAAGCGCAGATCGCCCACGCGCTCGCCCCGCAGCAGACCCGGGCGGAGAATATCGAGCCGCTTGAAGCCGATACGGGTCAGCGCGACCTCCGTCTCGCCCTTGACGCGCATATAGAAGCTCTTGGCACGCGGGTCCGCGCCCGCCGCGCTGACGACGACCATGTTCGGCACGCCCGATCGCTTTGCCGCCTCGGCGGTGGCGAGCACGAGGTGCTGGTCGACGGCGCGGAAGGCTTCCTCGTCGCGGCCCGCCTTCTTCCAGGTGGTGCCCAGCGCGCAGATCAAGGCGCGCGGACGAACCGCGTCGAGCACGTCGCCCCATTTGTCTGGCTCGGCGACGAACATTTCCATCCGCGCACCCGGCGGCAGCGGCGCCTCGCGCCGCGCGATGCCGAGAATGCGCACCTCGTCGCCGGCGCTGGCGATTTCGATCACCCGGCGACCGATGAGCCCCGTCGCGCCCACCAGCGCCACCCGCACCGGGCCGGTCATGCGCGGCTCATACATTGATCAGCCCTTGCGGCGCTTCGCCATAGATGTCGCGCAGCGACTGGATGGCGAAGCGGTCGCTCATCCCGGCGATGAAGTCGGCGATCACCCGTGAGCGCTGCGGCTCGTCGGCGGGCAGACGCGCCTGCCAGTCGGCCGGCATCAACGAGGCGTCCGCGGCGTAGGCCGCATAGAGCCGGGCGACCACATCGCGCGCCTTCTCCGCCGCCGCCACCTGTTCGGGGTGGTAGTAGAGGCGCTCGTACATGAAGCTCTTGAGGCGCCGCTCCTGCGCCGTCATCTCAGGAGAGAAGCCTGCCAGCTGGCGCCCGGCGGCCCGCACCTCGGCGACCGAGCCGAGGCTCGTCACCTGACACGCGGTGTGCGCCAGCACATCGTTCACCATCAATCCGATTTGGTCCCGAAACATATCGCGCAGCAGACGCTCGCGCGGGGCATGGGGAAAGCGCTTTTCGACCGCCCGCCACTGGTCTGCGAGGAAATCCAAGGTGAGGAGGTCGTCGAGCTGCAGGAACCCGGCGCGCAGGCCGTCGTCGATGTCGTGGTTGTCGTAGGCGATGTCGTCCGCCACCGCGGCAACCTGCGCCTCGAGCGAGGGCCAGGTGCCGAGATCGAGCGGGAAGGCCGCGTCGAGTTCGGCGAGCGCCCATCCGGGCGCGGCGACCGGCCCATTGTGCTTGGCGAGACCCTCGAGCAGGTCCCAGGTGAGGTTCAGCCCCTCATGCTCGGGGTAAGGGCACTCGATGCGCATCACCGTGCGCAGCGCCTGCGCGTTGTGGCAGAAGCCGCCATGGCGCTCCATCGCGTCGGACAGCGCCGCTTCGCCCGCATGGCCGAAGGGCGGGTGACCGAGGTCGTGGGCGAGGCAGAGCGCCTCGGTGAGGTCCTCGTCGAGCCCCAGCGCGCGGGCGATCACCCGGCCGATCTGCGCGACTTCGAGGCTGTGGGTGAGACGGGTGCGGTAGTGGTCGCCGTCGGGCGCGATGAACACCTGCGTCTTCGACTTCAGCCGCCGGAAGCTCATCGAGTGGACGATCCGATCGCGGTCGCGCTGGAAGGCGCTGCGCGGACCGCGGCGCTCGGCCGCCGGAGGTCCGCCGAACTCGCGCGGGCCCGCAGCGTCGGGATCGGCAGCATAAGGAGCGCGGAACATCACGGGTGGAGCGATTAGGGGAGCGCAGCGGCCGGCTCAACCGGAACAGGTCGGGAACTTTGCGCATGAGGCAGGAAAACCAGCGCCCGCCGGGTGTTATGGGGCCACTCTCCGGTGAATGGGGGGGGGAGGAGAGCGGCCCCAAGGGCCTGTCGGTGCGACCCGAAGACCCGGAGCCTGTCCGTTTTCGTGACAAGATCCGCGCGCCAGATAGAAGCCTGTTGCAGCCAGCGCAATGGCCGAAAAGTGTAAGGTGCGACGAACCGAGCGGCTAGTCGGCGAGTTCCTGTTCAAGGATCCAGTCAGCCGCTGCCTCGCAATGGATGCGGGTGGAATCGAAGATCGGCAGGACGTTGGCATCGATGTCGACGACAAGGTCGAGCTCGGTGCAGGCCAGCACCACCGCTTGCGCGCCTTCCTGCGCGGTGTTGGTGATGATCGTTTTCATCGTCCGCTCCGCCTCGCGGGTGACCTTGCCGACCATCAGCTCGTCGTAGATGATCCGGTCGAGCGCCTCGACATAGGCCATGTTGGGCGGGAGCAGGTCGATGCCGTAAGCGACGAGGCGCTTCCTGTAGAAGCTCTCGGTCATCACGTTGCGGGTGCCGAGCAGCGCGGCGCTCGTCTTGCCGGCGCGCTTCATGGCGCGGCCGACATATTCCGCGATATGGAGGATCGGGATGTCGATCGCGGCGGCGACCTCGTCGTAGCAGCGGTGCATCGAGTTCGCGCCGATGATCAGCGCCTCGGCGCCCGCATCCTCGAGGCGCTTGGCGCTCTGGGTCAGCACGCCCCCGGCCCGCAGCCAGTCGCGCTCTTCCACGAGCGCATAGAGCTCGGCGAAATCGAGGCTCTCGATCAGCAGCGGCGCGCTCGCCATCGGGGCGGCGCGGCGCTGCACGATGCGGTTGATATGGTCGTAATAGGTCGCGGTCGACACCCAGCTCATGCCGCCGATGATCCCGAGTTTGCGCAAGCGAGCGTGCCCCTTGAAGAGTTGAGCGGATGCGAACGGCTGTAGAACGTCAGCCTTGAGCCCGTCCAGTGGTCAAGCGCAAGCGACCGGGATCAGCTTCCTGTCGGCGACAGCACGGCACGGCCACCGTGCTGGATCAGCCACGGCACGAGTTCGCCCAAGGTCGCGTCGACTGCCTCCTCCTGCGGCAGGTGACCGATTCCGGGATAGGTGACGAGCCGGTTGTTCGGCAGGGTCTTCGCCAGCCAGCGTCCCGCCTCGACCGGAATCAGCCTGTCCTCCTCGCCCCACAGGATGAGGGTCGGCACCTGAACCCTGGCGATGTCCGCCTCGGCGAGCGCGTCATAGGGCTGGCTGAAGCGCTTCAGCGTCGCGCGGCGGTTGCCGGGGTAACGCAGCAGCTCCCAGTAGCGGTCGACTGCAGCCGGTGTGACGATCGCCTTGTTGGAGACCGACTGCGTAAGGCTGCGCTCGATGAGCGAGCGCGGGGTGATCTGCTCGACCAGCAGGTTTACCCCCGGCATGCGCGCGATCCTGAAGCCGAGATTGCCGCTCGACTTGCTCTCGTCCCCCGGCTTGCGGTCGAGTTTGAGCATCGGCCCGCCGCTGCCGTCGACCAGCACGAGGCCGGTGAGGCGCTCGGGGTGGGCGATGGCATAGGCGAGCGCGTGCTTGCCGCCCATGGAGTTGCCACCGAGGACGAAGGTCCTCACCCCGAGCTTGTCCGCCACCTCGCCGATGTCGGCGACGTAGTTGGCGGTCGAATAATCGTCCTTGGGGTCGGGACCGGTAAGACCGTGACCGACCTGGTCGAAACGGATCACCCGGTAACGGTCCTTCAGCGCGTCGGCCCAGGGGTCCCAGGTGTGGAGATCGGCGTTGGAGCCGTGAAGGAGAATGATCGCCGGCGCATCGCGCGGCCCCTCGTCGCGCAGGTGCACGGTGACGCCATTGCCGATCGCCACGAACTTCGATGGGCTTGCGCCGTACTTGGCGCGCATCGCGGCGGGATCCGTGTCGGGCGTGCGGAAAATCAGGAACGCGGCCACCACGACCGCGACAAGCACCAGAAGGCCGCGCCACAGCCACTTCCCCAAACCCTTCATCGTCACTTCATCTCCGCAATCCAGCGCCGCACGATAGCGACACCGTCTTTGTCCACGCTGCTCTTGCCGAGTTCGGGCATGGCGATCCCAGGCTCGGCGCTGTCCATCCGATAGAGGAGGATCGAGCGTTCGGGGTGCCCCGGCACGATCGAAAAGTCCCGGTCCCCTGCCCCGCGCCCGGCCGCGACGGGGCGTTTCATGATGCCGTAGGCGTGCGCATCGGCCTGCTCCCAGCGCAGGTCGAGCCCGCTGTTCGAGGCGCCCCCGCCGGGCTGATGGCAGTGCGCGCAGTTGGCATCGAGATAGGCGCGGGCGAGCGGCGCCGCGGGATCGGACGCCTTGCGTGCGCTCCACACGGGCAGCGTGCCTGCACCCCGAGGCACCCGGTCGAGCGCGCCCTCCTTCACCATCGCCCCGAGCCACGAAGCCGCAAGGTTGCGCGCCTTGGGACCGATCGGAATTACCTGCCCGTCCTTGGAATGGCAGGTCTTGCACTGGTTCTTGTTGGGGATCGCATAGGAGATAGCCTCGCCCGCCGGAGTGGTAAGGTCCACGCGCCCGCCTGCCAGTGCCAGCGTCGCGTCGGTTTGCTCGGCATTCCACCGATAGGGCAGCGCCACCCAGCCGTCGGCGCGGTGGAGCAGCACGCGGGTCTCGATCAGCCGTCGCTCCTCGGGCGCGCCGCTCCCGAAGGCGAAGGTCTTGACGATCGCGCTGCCCACCGGAAACTTGAGCAGACCCTCGCCGTCGGCCGCGAGCTGCGTTCCCTCGGGGAGATAGATGAAGCGCAGCTTTTCCGCCCCGTCCGACCACAGCGGTGTGTTGAGGGCATAGGGGTGCACGCCCCGGTTCGGCATCTGCGCATGGGCTTGGGTGAAGAACGCGAAATCGGAGAGCTTGGCCGGGAAGCCTTCGCTGTGGATCGCGGCGTCGTTCACGCGCGGCGGACCGACAACATCGGCCTGCGCGATGCCGGCGCCGAGCGCGGCGCAAGCGGCCAGCAGCAGCAGGGCGCCTGTGCGCTTCACTTCAGGCGCGCCTCCAGCGCCTTGGGCGCGCCGACCTCAGGAAAGGTCCAGCTTGCCGTGGGTGCCAGGTTGAGCGGACCGGGGCGCGCCTCGGCGAGGCTCTGGCCCGGCTTGGAGAGGCCGAGCGTCCAGCCGGTCACGCCCTTCGCGATCTTCAGCCCGGTGTCGCCCTGCGCGATCCCGTCCCACAGCACCGGAGGCAGCGATCCGCCGAAGGCCGCGAGCAGCAGCTCCTTGCCCTCGAGCTGCGGATCGTCCCCGCCACGCCCGAACTCGTTCTCGCCAACGATCACGTTTCGGGCATAGGGATTGTAGCGCGCATCGTCATAAGGCTGGACATAGGCGACCACCATGACGTGCGCGGTGGGGTTGTTCTCGAAGGCATTCTTCTCGACCAGCACGCCGTCATTGGCCATCACCAGCACGCCCGTGCCGCGGCGGACGGAGGCGACGATGTTGCCCTTGGGCGCGAAGTTGGGGGTGTCGTTGTCCTTCACGATGTTCTCGCGCAGGATGACGTTCCCCCCGCCCATCACCGGCAGGCCGGGCAGGTCGAAGACAAGGAGGCCTCCGGTGTTGCGGCTCGCGATGTTGCTGGCGACGAGCGCGTTGCGGCTGTTCTCGATCTCGATGCCGGCGACATTGTGGGTGACGAGATTGTCGCGCACCGTGATGTCCCGGCTCTGACCGACATAGATCCCGGCGTCGGACGCGCCCGAAACCTTGGAATTGACGATCAGCACCCCGGTGCTCTCCACCGGGTAGATGCCGTAGGCGCCGTTGGTTTCCTTGGGCCCGCCGGTCCATTCGACGCGGATGCCGGAATAGACGATGTTGTCGGCGTCCTTCGACTTGATGCCGTCTCCTCGCGGGTTCTCTACCGCGAAATCGCGCAGGGTAACGTTGTCGGAGGTGACAAGCAGCCCCTCGCCCGCGCCCTGCTGACCGGTGAAGTCGAGCACGGTCTTGTCCATGCCCGCGCCCCGCACGATCACCCCGTCGACATCGAGGCTGAGCCCGTCGGAAAGCGTGAAGCGGCCTTCCCCGAGTTCGATCACGTCGCCGGGCTTGGCGAGGATCAGGGCTTCCTGCAAGCGCGCGGCCCCGCCCTCGCCGGGCGCGACGCGGTGGGTCTCAGCGGAAAGCGGCGCGGCGGCGGCGGACGCCAGCAGCGCGGCGGAAAGTGCCAGTCGCTTCATGATGTTCTCCCTCTCGGGTCGCGTTGTGGCGCAAGCAGGGGAGCAAAGGCAAGCCTCAGGCGATACGCCCTAGCCAAGCCCGATGGCGCAAAGCCCGGCGCTGGTGGTGAGCACCGCGACCGTCTCGCCGTCCTCGACCCGGCGCAGTCGCTTGATGAGCTCGCCGAGCCCGTAGCCGTCCTCGGGTTCGCCCTCCTGCGCGGCCATGCCCTGCCGGAGCTTCCAGAGCTGAACGATGGTGAGGCGGTCGACCATGCGCTCCGCCATACATTCCGCGCGCCGCTCGCCGATGCCCGCATCGACCAGCGCGCCCTGCACCTGCCAGCGGACGAGCGGGTCGGCGAGGCCCGTGAACAGGGCCCCGCCGGCAACCGCGATAATCAGGAGCAGGCCGAGGATCAGCTTGCGCATGGCGTGGCGGGCCTCAGTCGAGCGACTTGACGATTTCCTCGACCATCTTCTTGGCGTCGGCAAGCAGCATGACGGTCTGGTTCATGTAGAACACGTCGTTGTCGACCCCGGCATAGCCGACGCCCCCCATCGAGCGCTTGATGAAGAACACCTGCTTGGCCTTGTCGACGTCGAACACCGGCATCCCGTAGATGGGGCTCGACTTGTCGGTCTTGGCCGCGGGGTTCACCACGTCGTTCGCGCCGATGATGAAGGCGACGTAGCACTGGGCAAATTCGGAGTTGATGTCTTCGAGCTCGAACACCTCGTCATAGGGCACGGATGCCTCGGCGAGGAGCACGTTCATGTGCCCGGGCATGCGGCCCGCGACGGGGTGGATGGCATATTTCACCTCCACGCCCTTTTCCTTGAGCTTGTCGCCCATTTCGCGCAGCGCGTGCTGGGCTTGGGCGACCGCCATCCCGTAGCCGGGGATGATGATGACCTTCTCGGCCTGCTCGAGCATGTAGGCGGCGTCTTCGGCGCTGCCCTGCTTGTAGGGGCGCTGTTCGCGCGCCCCGCCACCGCCGCCCGCGCTCGCGTCGGCGCCGAAGCCGCCCGCGATCACAGAGATGAAGCTGCGGTTCATCGCCCGGCACATGATATAGCTCAGGATCGCCCCCGAGGAGCCCACCAGCGCGCCGGTGATAATCATCGCCGAGTTGCCGAGCGTGAAGCCCATCGCCGCCGCTGCCCAGCCCGAGTAGGAGTTGAGCATCGAGACGACCACCGGCATATCCGCGCCGCCAATCGGGATGATCAGCAGG
>JBJTSG010000163.1:0-5719 GCA_046076505.1 Erythrobacter sp.
TCATCAACTGCGCGCGCGGCGGGCTGATCGACGAGGCGGCGCTGAAGGACTGCCTCGAGAGCGGCCAGGTCGCGGGCGCAGCATTGGACGTGTTCGAGACCGAGCCGCCGGCCGCCGATCACCCGCTGTTCGGCGCGCCCAACTTCATCTGCACCCCGCACCTTGGCGCAAGCACCACCGAAGCGCAGGTCAACGTCGCCCTTCAGGTCGCCGAGCAGCTGGCCGATTACCTCGTCAACGGCGGCGTGACCAACGCCCTCAACGTGCCCTCGCTGAGCGCAGAGGAAGCCCCCAAGCTCAAGCCCTACATGGCGCTCGCCGAAAAGCTCGGCAGCCTCGTGGGCCAGCTTGCCCACGGCAACCTTGCGCGCATCAGCATCGAGCGCGAGGGCGCGGTGGCTGAACTCAACGGCAAGCCGATCACCGCAGCGGTGCTCGCGGGCTTCATGCGGCGCTATTCGGACACGGTGAACATGGTCAACGCGCCGTTCCTCGCCAAGGAGCGCGGGCTCGAGGTCGCCGAAGTGCGCCATCAGCGTGAGGGCGCGTTCAACACCCTCGTGCGTGTGACGGTGGAGACGGCGCAAGGCCCGCGTTCGGTCGCCGGCACGCTGTTCGGCACCGAAGCGCCGCGCCTCGTCGAGATTTTCGGCATCGGGATCGAGGCGGAGCTGTCGGGCCACATGCTCTACATCGTCAACGACGACAAGCCGGGCTTCATCGGCCGCATCGGTACCCTGCTGGGTGCGCGCGGTATCAACATCGGCACCTTCAACCTCGGCCGCCGCGAAGCGGGCGGGGAAGCGGTGCTGCTGCTGAGCCTCGATGAGGCGCTCCCTGCCGATGTGGTGGCCGAGGCCGAAAGGCTCGAGGGCGTGAAGCTTGTGAAGGCGCTGACGTTCTAAGCCAAGGCTTGCAATTCATCGTCACCCCGGCGAAGGCCGGGGCCCAGAGGCGAGGGGCGGGACTGGGTCCCGGCCTTCGCCGGGATGACGAGCGATTGCCAATGACCAAACCCAACGATCTCCTCCCCGAAGGCCTTGAGGACCGCCTGCCGGCCGAAGCGGCGCGGATCACCGCGATGATGCGGGCCTGTCTCGATGTGCTGGCGGCACATGGCTATGACCGGGTGCGCCCGCCGCTGCTCGAATTCGAGGCGTCGCTGGCGGGCCGCATGGCGGGGGTCACGGTCGGCGAGACGAGCAGCATGTTCCGCTTCGTCGACCCGGCGTCCCTGCGTACCCTCGCGCTGCGCAGCGACATGACCCCGCAGGTCGGGCGCATCGCTTCGACCAGCCTGGCGAGCGCCCCGCGCCCGCTCAGGCTCGCCTATTGCGGCGACACGGTGGTCATCAAGGCGAGCCAGCTCGATCCCGCACGCGAGCGGCTGCAATTGGGCGCCGAGCTGATCGGCGCGGATTCCGTCGCGGCGGCGAGCGAGGCGGTGATGCTCGCGGTCGAGGCGCTGAAGGCGGCGAGGCTGACGGGAATCGCGGTCGATTTCACGCTCCCCGACCTCGTCGACACGCTGGCGGCGAAGACCTTCCCGCTCTCCCCCGACCAGATCGAGGCGGTGCGCCGCGAGCTCGACACCAAGGACGCAGGCGGCCTCAAGGCGGCGGGCGGGGCGGCCTACCTGCCGCTGCTTTACGCCACCGGCCCGCTCGACAGCGCGCTCGCGGCGCTGCGTGAGGTCGACGCGGGCGGGGCGCTGAAATCGCGGCTCGACGGGCTGGAGGCGATCGCCGCCGCGATCGGCGAAGCGGCGACGATCACCCTCGACCCGACCGAGCGGCACGGCTTCGAATACCAGTCGTGGTTCGGCTTCACCCTCTATGCCGAAGGCCTGCGCCGCGCCGCGGGGCGGGGCGGCACCTACCGGATCGCCGGGGGCGAGGAGCCCGCGAACGGCTTCACCATCTACCTAGACCGCATCGCCGACATCGCCCCCCAGCCCGAAGCGGCGCGGATGATCTATCTGCCGCAGGGCCACGACCGCGCTGCCGCGGCGCGCCTCCGGTTCGAAGGCTGGCGCACCCTCGCCCAGCTCACCGCGGACGAGGACCCGCGGGCGCTCGGCTGCGGCTATGTGCTCGAAGGCGGCGCGGTGCGGGAGCTTTAGAGAGGACGTCACCCCGGATCGCGTCCGGGGCGACGTGCTTTCGCCTAGCCCAGCACCTTCTTCAGCCACGCATCCATCACCGCCGTCGCCGGGTAGTCGGGCTCGCCGAGATGGCGGTTGATCTCCATGTGGCCGCGCAAGCCCTTGCCGGGGACGCCCGCGACTTCGGCCTGCGCGCCCGCCTTGTTCAGCGCCTCGGCGAGCGAGCGGGACTGGTCGACCGCGTCGGGCCGCTCGACGTGGAGCAGCAGGAAGGCGGGCGCGTTGGGGGCGGCCGCCTGATAGAGCGGGGAGAGCGCCTTCTGGCGCGCGGGATCGGTGCCGAAGGCCTGGGTGTAGGTCTCGGTCATGATCCCGGGTCCGAAGCGCATCTGCGCAGGCACGTCGTAGGCGGCGCCGTCGTTGGGCATGACCCCGCGGATGTCGCGGAAGCTGAGGCCCGCCGCCTTGAGGTAGCGCTCGTCGGTGCCCACCAGCGCGACGAGGTGCGCGCCGGCCGAATGCCCGGTCAGCACGACACGGCTCCGGTCGATCCCGAGGCTGTCCGCGCGCTTCAGCACATGGGCGAGCGCGCTCGCCACGTCCGCCGCCTGCTCCTCCACGGTGTTGCGCGGCACCAGCCGGTAGTCGATCGAGGCGAAGGCATAGCCCTGTTCAAGCATATGGGCAGGGAGCGCGCGGGAGGTCGCGTTGTTCTTCGACCCGCGCTTCCATCCGCCGCCATGGACGAACAGGACGAGCGGCGCCTTCGCTGCGCCTTGCGGCACCCACAGGTCCAATGCCTGGAGGCTGTCGGGGCCATAGGCGAGGGTCTGCGTCGGCGGCGTTGCGGGGCCCTGGCGGCCCTTGCCCCTCACGCCCATGCCTCCCCCGCGGCGCTGCTCCATGCGCTGGCGCAGTTCGGTGCGGCAGCCTTCGGAAAGCGTGCTCGCCTTCTCCATCAGGCAGCTGCGCATCCGCGCGCGGTCGGTGCCGCACAGCTTGACGATTTCGGCCCGGCATTCGGGCGCGAGGCGGGGGCCGCGGGTCTGCTGGGCGAGGATCGGGCTCGCCAACACGGCAAGCGCGCCGGCGGCGACGAGGGCTTTGGCGGCGGTATTCATGGCGCAAGGGGCTCCTTGAGGTCGGTCTGTCCCTTGCCAAACGCAGGGCCGCGCAAAACCCTTCGCGGCCCTGCGCGGTGCGGGGACCCTCAGGGTGCCGCCGGCGCCTGCGGCTGCGTGCTCGCGCCGGGCGCCTGGGGCGCGGGCGCCTTGTTGCCGCGCCGCTGTATCTCGAGCGCCGCCATCAGCTGCCTCACTTCGCCCTGGCAGCGCTCCGAAAGGCGGTCGGCGCGATAGCGCATGCAGTTTTCGGCATTGGCCCAGCTGTCGCCGCACACGAAGGCGACCTGGCGCCCGCAATAGCGCGACAGCGGGCTGTCAGCGCGCGCGGCAAGGGCGGGGACGGCGGCGCTTGCTGCTGCGCCCAGAACGATCACGCAACGCATTACACGGTTCATCGCAACCTCCTCTGATCGCACGAGAATACCCTTTCTTCCTGCTCCCTGCAAGCCGCCTCGCCGCCCGCGCGCCGCGCTTGCCTCGCGCCCGCCAACCGCCTAGGGCGCGCGGGGCGCGCATCCGGCGTCAGCACGCGAGAAGGAACAGCATGGCCAACGTCACCGTGATCGGCGCCCAGTGGGGCGACGAGGGCAAGGGCAAGATCGTCGACTGGCTGGCGAGCCGCGCCGATGCCGTCGTGCGATTTCAGGGCGGGCACAATGCCGGCCACACGCTGGTGATCGACGGCAAGACCTACAAGCTCTCGCTGCTGCCTTCGGGGATCGTCTCGGGCACGCTCTCGGTGATCGGCAACGGCGTGGTGCTTGATCCCTGGGCGCTGCGCGACGAGGTCGCCAAGGTCGAAGGGCAGGGCGTGCAGATCACCGACGACAATCTCGCGATTGCCGACAATTGCCCGCTGATCCTCCCGCTGCACCGCGATCTCGACGCCCTGCGCGAGACGGCCGCGGGCAAGGGCAAGATCGGCACGACCGGGCGCGGGATCGGCCCGGCCTACGAGGACAAGGTCGGCCGCCGCGCGATCCGCGTGTGCGACCTTGCGCATCTCGACACCTTGGAGCCGCAGCTCGACCGCCTGTGCGCGCACCACGACGCACTGCGCGCCGGCTTCGGCCAGCCGCCGGTCGACCGCGCCGCGCTGCTCGAGGAACTGCGCGAGATCGCGCCTTTCGTGCTGCGTTTCGCCCAGCCGGTCTGGAAGCGGCTCAAGAAGGTGCGCCGTGCGGGTGCGAAGATCCTGTTCGAGGGCGCGCAGGGCGTGCTGCTCGATGTCGACCACGGCACCTATCCCTTCGTCACCTCCTCGAACACGGTGAGCGGCACGGCGGCGAGCGGCTCCGGCCTCGGCCCCAATTCGACCGGCTTCGTGCTCGGGATCGTCAAGGCCTACACCACCCGCGTCGGTTCCGGCCCTTTCCCGACCGAACTGGAGGACGAAGTCGGCCAGCGCCTCGGCGAGCGCGGCCACGAGTTCGGCACCGTGACCGGCCGCAAGCGCCGGGTCGGCTGGTTCGACGCCGTGCTGGTGCGCCAGTCCTGCGCGATCAGCGGGGTGACCGGTATCGCGCTCACCAAGATCGACGTGCTCGACGGGCTGGAGAAGGTCGCGATCTGCACCGGCTACCGGCTGCGCGGGAAGGTCTACGACTATCTCCCCAGCCACGCCGCCGATCAGGCCGAATGCGAGCCGATCTACGAGGAAATGCCCGGCTGGTCCGAGAGCACCGCGGGCGCGCGCTCCTATGCCGATCTTCCGGCGAACGCGATCAAGTATATCCAGCGCATCCAGGAACTGATCGAGTGCCCCGTCGCGCTCGTCTCGACCTCGCCCGAGCGGGACGACACGATCCTGATGCGCGATCCCTTCGTCGACTAGGAGGCCTTACCCGTCGTGCAGATCGCCTTCCTGATGTTCCCCGGCATGACGCAGCTCGACATGACCGGCCCGGCACAGTTCCTCTCGCGCCTGCCCGGGGCGAGCGTGCACTACCTTGCCGGCACCCTCGACCCGGTGCCGACCGACGCCGGCTTCGCGATCCTGCCGACCGCGACCTTTGGCGAAGTTCCCGCCCCCGACCTTGTCTGCGTGCCGGGCGGGATCGGCGTTGCCTCGGTGATGGACGACGAACGCGCGATGGCGTGGCTGCGGCAGGCGGGCAGCACCGCCAACTGGGTGACGAGCGTGTGCACGGGATCGCTGATCCTCGGCGCGGCGGGGCTGCTCGAGGGCTACCGGGCGACCACCCACCGGGCCTGGCACCACCACCTTGCGATGTTCGGCGCCGAGCCGGTCCAGGCCCGCACCGTGGTCGATCGCAACCGCGTGACCGGCGGCGGGGTCACCGCAGGTATCGACTTCGCGCTCGTCGTCATCGCCGAGGTGGCGGGCGAGGCGCACGCCCGCGCGATCCAGCTCGGCTTCGAATACGACCCTGCGCCGCCCTTCGATGCGGGCTCGCCCGAGAAGGCCGGGCCCGAGCTGGTCGCGCGCTACGCCGAAGCGAGCGCCCGGCGCGCGCCGGGCCGCGAGGAA
>JBJTSG010000164.1:0-3234 GCA_046076505.1 Erythrobacter sp.
ACGTCGAGCTGGTACCAGGCGAAGGGGTTGTAGCGACCCTTCTGCACCGAGGCGCGCAGCACGTTCTCGGCCTCCTCGAAGTTCTTCGGGTCCTCGGTCGCGATCAGCGCATGGCCGAGCAGCCCGGCGATCAGCGGGTGCGCGCGGGTCTCTTCGACCGCGCGGCGCAGCGGCACCAGCGCCTCCCTGGGGCGACCGGATTCGAGCAGCACCTGGCCCTTCAGCTCGAGGAACCACGGGTTGTCGGGCTCCTTCGCCAGCAGCGCGTCGGTTTCGGCCACGGCGAGGTCGACGCGCGCGTCCTTGTGGTAGGCATAGGCGCGCGCGTAATGCGCGGGAATCGAGGTGTCGCTCGGCGGATAGTTCTTCAGCGTGTTCTGGGGCGTCGCAAGGTAGCCGTAGAGCTTGGCCCTGGCGCGCACGAGGCGTTCCTGAAGGTCGGGATCGGGCGGGGTGTCCCACGCGGCGTCCTTGTCGAGCAGCCCGCGCAGCACCTGGATGCGGTCGCCGGTCAGCGGGTGGGTGCGCCCGTAGGCGGCTTCGGCGGCCTGGCTGTAGCCCGCGCGGATCTCGTTGCCGCGCAGCTTCTCGAAGAAGGAGATCATGCCCTTGCCGCTGATCCCCGCGCCCGACAGGTAGCGCGCGCCGGCAAGGTCGGTGGCGGCTTCCTGGTCGCGGTTGAAGCTGAGGAAGCTGCTCATCGCGGCCTGCTGGCCGGCCATGATCACGCCCATGCCCGCGTCGCCCGCCCCGGCCAGCACCGCGCCGACGCCGAGCAGCAGCGAGAGCAGCGAGATGCCGTTCGCGGATTTGGTGCGCTCCTCGAAGCGCACCGCGTGGCCGGCGGTGATATGGCCGAGTTCGTGCGCGAGCACGCCCTGCACCTCGTTGGCGGTGTCAGCCGCACTGAGGAGGCCGGTGTGGACATAGATCGCCTGGCCGCCGGCGACGAAGGCGTTGATCGAGTTGTCATTGATGAGCACGACCTCGACATTGCCGGGTTCGAGCTCGCTCGCCTCGACGATCGGCGCGAGCATGTCCTTGAGGAGCTGCTCGGTCTCGGCATCGCGCAGCACCGATTGCGCCGCGACAGGCCGTGCGGCCAGAAGCAGGCTCGCGAGAAGTGCGAGACAGGTGGCGAGGAAATGGGAGCGACCGCGCATCAGCGGCGATCCTACCGGAGTCGCGCCTGAACGCAATGTGAAGGTGGGGCCCGCAGGGCGCGATGCCAACCGTCGCCCCGGACTTGATCCGGGGCCTGACTGTCCTGGGCCCAAAGGAGGGCCGAGCCCCGTGTCGAGCCCGGGGCGCCAGATCGATCGGTTATCCGACGATCTTGCGCGCGGCCTTCTCGATCCAGGCGACGTCCTCGGGAAGCTCCGCGAGGATTTCCGCGCAGCCGATCTCGTCGCGACGCACCAGCACCAGCGCGAATTCCGGCCCGGCGCCGTCGAGGTGCTCGAGCGTGATCGCCTCGAGGTCGCGCAGCGCATGGGCGAGCGCCTCGCGCACCGCGCCCGGGTCCTCGACCGGCTTGCCCTGGGCCTCGCGGCGCAGGCGGCGTTCGGCCTTGACGATCGCCTTCACCCCGCCCTCGGTCTCGGCGAGGTAGGTGGCGAGGCTGCCGCGCTGAAGCTTCAGGCGGTGCGCGTGGGTCAGGACGGCGGCGTATTCGGTGAGGCGGGTCTTGTCGTAATCGTGGCCGAAAACGAGCTTGACGACCGGGGTCATCGGCGCGCGTTCCTGCACGGCGAGGCCGGCGTCGGCGATCAGCTCGGCATAGTCCTGCGGCGCCTCGGCCGCGGCGAGCGAGAAGTCGTAGGCGCGGCTCACCGCGGCATAGAGCGCGGAGCGGCTGCGGTCCTCGGTGCTGTCGGCGGCGCGGGCGAGCTCGCGCGCCTCGGCGAGGCAATCGTAGAGCCCCGCGTCGGCAGAAAGCTCGGGAAGCAGCAGCGGTTCGGCGGCAAGGGCCCTGGCCTCGGCTTCGGCTTCGGCTTCGGCTTCGTCCTCGTGCGCTTCGTTCGCGGCCCCGTCCTCGGCGACGGGCTCTTCCTGGGGCTCCTCGATGGGCGGTTCCACCACCTCGGGCGCGATGGCGTATTGGGGGACGAAGGCGGGCTCGGCGTAGGGCTCGTAGGGCTCGTCCAGCGGCACAGGCTCGAAGGCGGTGAGGTCGATCGCCTTCTTGGCGGGCGCCTCGATATAATCCGCAAGGCTCGCGAAGCTGTATCCGGCGCTGTCGTCCTCGCCCTCGTCCTCGTCGTATTCCTCGTCTTCCGCGTCGAGCGCGTACTGGCTGAAATCGGGGAGGTCGTCCTCGGCCCCGAGCACGGCATCGAGCCTGTCGAAGGCGTCGGAGTAGACCGCGGCAAGGTCGTTGTGGGGTTCGTCGCCGCTCTCGTGCGCGGGGCTGTCGGCCCAGTCGGTGACCGGCTCGGCGACGCGCGGGGCGGGGTCATCCTCGACCTCGAAGGTGCCATCGAGTTCCAGGGCATTGTCGATTTCGAGCAGCAGCTCGTCGGCAGTCAGCTGGTCGGCCATCTCCTTCCAGTTGATGACCCCGTAGATGTAGTCGATCGTGGCATCGTCGCTCGAATAGGGCAGCAGGATGCCGCGGTAGAGGATCGCGACCCCGGCATGGTTCACGAACTCCGCCTCGAACCCGATCGGCGCCTGGTTGGCGAGGATCTGCATGTAGTGATCGGTGATGCGGCTGAGCAGCGAGCGCGGCGGCACGTCCGAGAGGCGGCTGATCGGCGGGGCGCCGTAGCACTCGCGCTCAAGCTTCTCGCCGAGGAAGCGCACCCAGGGGTTCTCGATCCCGTCGGTGAAGTCGAGCAGCACCGAGTGCGGGCCGAAGTCGGGCAGGTCCTCGGGGGTGAGGTCGGCGATGTTGGGGAACATGCGGTCGCCGAGCAGGCTCGCCCAGTGGTTGTAGGCGCGCACCTGCATGCGGCGTTCGTCACGGCCGATCGCCACCGGCGGCAGGTCGCGGTGGTCCTCGGGCTCGCCGGCCTCGGTCACGCCCCCGTCCCAGCTGCGATCCGCCTGTGCCTCTGGATCGAAGGCGCCGCGCAGAGTGTCCATGGCTGTAAATCCGCCCCTTGGTGAACCTGTGTCAGGCGGTTCTGGCGCGGCGTGGTAAAGATCGCGTTAAACTAAGAGTCTTTGTTAGGGATCGCGCTGGCGCGCGATGCAGACCCCCCGCCCCGCCTCCCCACCCGGCCACCAACG
>JBJTSG010000165.1:0-12469 GCA_046076505.1 Erythrobacter sp.
CGCGAAAGAGCAGCGGATAGTGGAAGGCGCGAAGCTCGGCGTGGAATGCGCGCACGCGGTCCTCGTAGGCGATCATCGCGCGCATGTCCGTGCCCGCCAGCCGCTCGAATGCGCGCTCGACCAGCGAGGCTGGTGAGAGCCACGCCGCCTTGCCTGCCGCCGCATCGCGCGCCAACCGTCCGGTGCGATAGGCCTTGACGATCGGCTCCGCCTCCATGTCGCCGACCTGCTGGAAGGCGTAGTACCACTTCCATGCGAACGGCTTCTCGACGCTGCCATAGGCGCGCCATTCGGGGTGGCGGGCGAGGAACGGCTCCATGGTGGCCGCCTTGGGCTTGTCCCACGCATCATTCACCGCCTCGCGCTGGAGCATCAGGATTTCGGCGCCATCGGGCACGGGATGGGTCGCCTCGATTGCTGCCTTGGCCCCCGCGGGCAGGATCAGCGCCAGCGCCAGCCAGATGCCGACCAGCGCGGCGAGCAGGGCTGCGGGCGTGGCCGGGCGGCGGCCCACGGCCTCGATGATCAGCCACCACATGCCCAGCGCGCCGAGCACCAACGCGCTGGCGGCGATCACGCTGGCCAGCGGCGCAGCCTCGATTGCCGCTCCCACCCAGAACGGCACCAGCAGCGCCAGCGCCAGCCCGGCAAAACGCACCAGCGCGCGCGGCAGCCACAGGCGGCGCGCCTGTCCGGCGGTCGCCACCAGCAGATCGTGACGCCCGCCCACCCGCTCGCACGCGCGCAGATCGTGCAGCAGCAGGATCAGCAGCAGCGGCGCAACGCTGGCGCCGAGGAAGGCGAAATCGAAGCGCCCGATCAGGCCGAAATCGGCGTTCTTCGTGTCCGCCTCGTGAATCTGCCCTTCGAGCGCCAGCATCCGCACGCGGTGCAGCCACGGGGCAGTGTCGCGCTGGCCGAGCGCGGCGAAGGCAAGCCTCGAGGGCGGGGCATAGGTGAGGTGGAAAGCGCCGTAAGCCGCCCCGCCCCAGTCGCTTTCCTTGGCGAGCGCGTCGGCGCGGTCGCGCGCGTCCTCCTCCAGCAGCACCGCGATGGTGGCGCGCTGCTCGCGCACTTCGGCAATCCCGAAGCCGGTCGCGGCGGCCGAAAGCAGCAAGGCGAGCGTGATCCACAGCACCGCGCCGCGATCGTGCAGCAGGAACCGCGCCTCGCGCAGCAGCGCGGTCATGGCCGCAATCTCCGCGCACCGGCGACAATCACGCCGGACAGCACCACCAGCCAGCCCAGCAGCATCGCCAGCGGCAGCGCGGCGCGCGCGGCGCGGGTGGGGGCGGGATCGGGTGCGAAGCGGAAGCTATCGAGCAGGCGCCACGCGGCGGCATTGACGCGGGTGCGCTGCTCGGCCTCGGGGTCGGAGCTGCGTGCGGCATCGTCGGCATAGGTCAGCTCATGCGCGTGCAGCTCATTGAGCCCCTGCACGAAATCGAACCGCAGCGCCTCGCTTGTCCGCAGGAAGCGGTGGTGGGTGGCAAGATCGGTCCCCGCCAGCGTGCGCGAGGCCGCGCCCACCGCAAGCGTCGGCGAGGCGAGGCCGAACAGCGTCACGATCCGCGACTGTGCGGCCTCGCGCGCCATGCGGCTTTCGGCATAGTCGTTCATCAGCCGGGTGAGCTTGGCTTCGGCATAGCCCGCCACCACCCCGCGGAAATTGAGCGGCAGTTGCTCGATGGTCTCGACGCCATATTGTTCGAGCACCTGCTTTTCCAGCGCGGCAAAGGCCGGGTCGGCGGCATTGTGCCCGTCGCCCAGCTTGCGCTGCTCGGCCAGCATCACGAGATCGCTCTCGATCTTGCCCGGCGCGTCGATGGCGGCGCTGCCGGCGTTGATCCCGATGCGCGGCACCACCAGCGCGACCAGCAGCCAGGCGAACACCAGCACGCCCAGCGCCACGCTGCGCTGGCGCACCCACAGCGAAACCGCAAGTACCAGCGCGGCGCACACCGCCAGATAGAGCGCATAGCCCGCCACCATCAGCGCGGCGGTCAACAGCGGTTCGCCGGAGGCGGCGGCTTGCACGGCGAGCAGCGCGACCGGCAGCAGGAACACCGCGCCGACCCCGGCCAGCGCCAGCGCCTTGCCGCCGGCCAGCACAAAGCCCGATTGCCCCTGCGCCAGCAGCACTGCCAGCGTCCCGCTCTCGCGTTCGCGCAGCACCAGGCCGTGGCCGATGATGATCAAGAGCAGCGGCAGCAGCAGTTGGGTGATGTTGGCCGGGGTCAGGGCTGCAAAGCCGCCCATGTCCGCGCCCGCGCGGGTATCGGCGAACATCGCGGTGTTCTGGCGGTGGCCTTCGAGGAAGATCGACTGGCCCGTCACCGCGTCCACCCCCGGATCGAAGGCGGCAAGCGGGGGCGGGGTGCGGAAGGCATAGTGGCCGTAGTGCACCATGCGGTGCGGGTGCCGGTCGGGCTGGGCGAGGAAGGTTTCCTCGGCGCTCTGCTGGCGCGCGGCGCGGTTGGCGGCTTCCTCGCTCACCCGCATCGCGGTGAGCGCGCTCGTCACCGCCACCAGAACGCCAAGGATCACGCCCGTCAGCAGCACCACGCGCGAGCGCGCCCACAGCCTCCATTCCTCGCGGGCGATGCGGAGGGCGATGCTCATGCGGGTTCGCGCGCGGCGAAGGCAGCGTGGACGGCCTCGGTGTCGATCCGCCCGCCATCACCTGCCGCCGCAAAGCTCCCCACCAGCCGCCCGCCGCGCAGCAGGCCGACGCGGCCCGCTACCTGGCACGCGCCATAGACGTCATGCGTCACCATCAGCACGCTTCGGCCGGCATCGGCCAATGCCTTCACCATGTCGTGGAACTCGTCGATGGCGACCGGATCGAGACCCGAAGTCGGCTCGTCGAGCAGCAGGATCGGGGTGTCGCGCAGCAGCGCCAGCGCAATCGCGGTCTTCTGGCGCATCCCCTTGGAATAGGCTTGCATCCGCCGCCTGCGCGCCTCGCGCGGGAGCGCCACCTGATCGAGCGCGGCATCCATCGCTTCAGCCGAAACCTTGCGCCCGGCCAGATCGAGGAAATAGCCGAGGTTCTCATAGGCATCGAGATGGCCGTAAAGCGAGGCGGCTTCGGGCAGATAAGCGATCGCGGCGCGCGCGGCCTCGACATCTGCGGAGACCTCGCGCCCGTTGACCAGTACGCTCCCGCCCGAAGGCGCCAGGAAGCCGAGGAAGGTCAGCAGCGTGGTAGACTTGCCCGCCCCGTTGCCGCCCAGCAGGGCATAGATCTCGCCAGGCGCGACGGTGAAGGATACGTCCTTGAGCACCGTAGTGCCGTCACGCACCAGCGAGAGCGAGCGGGCTTCGAGCGCGGGCTGGACAGGTGGCGCAGCCGCTGTCACCTCAGAATGACCCTCGCACACCGATGGATGCAGTCCGCGGCGCACCGGGCTGCACCCACAACGGGGCATAGCTGTTGGCATACCAGCGCGCATCGAACAGGTTCTGCACCGCGCCGAACAGGGTCAGCCCTTTGATCACTTCGACGTCACCGAATACCCGCACCAGTGTATGCGCAGGCAGGGTGAAGGCGGTGCCGGTCTCGCCCGATCGTTCCCCGACATATTGAATGCCGGCGCCCAGTGAGGCGGCACGTCCGGCCACCTCGAAACGCTTGCTGGCCTGCGCGTTGAAGGTGTGATCGGGGATATTGATGAGCGGATCGCCGGGGCGGATCTGGAAGTTGAAATTGGGCTCCAGCAAGGTCGATCGCGCCTCGGCGTCGATATAGGCATAGCTCACGAGCACATCGACCTGGCCCGGCAGCTCGCCCGCCAGATCGAACTCGATGCCGCGGCTGCGCGCTTCGCCGATGGCGACCGAAAAGCCGGGGTTCCCGGTATCGCTCGCCAGCACATTGTCCTTGTCGAGCTGGAACAGGGCCAGGGTTCCGTTGAGACGGCCGCCCAGAAGCGTCAGCTTGACGCCGATTTCCTTGGAAATGCTGGTCTCCGGATCGAAGATCGCGCCCGTCACATCGGTGCCGATATTGGCGCGGAAGCCTTCGCCGTAGGCGGCATAGAGCGTCAGCGGCTCGCTCACCTCGTAAACGATCCCGGCCTGCGGGCTCACGCGGCTGGAATTGCGGCGGCTGTCGATCCGGGTCAGGCGGTTCAGCGTGCGCAGGCTGAAATCGTCATAGCGCGCGCCAATGCGAACCTGCAGGCGATCCGTCAGGCTGATCTGGTCCTGCACGAAGAAGCCGGTCGATCGCTGCACGTCCAGCCGGTCATTCTGCGGCCCCGGCGTGGGCAGCGGGAAGCGTCCGTAAACAGGGTTCAGGATATCGATCACGTAGCCGGCCTGATCGCTCGGGTTGCTGCTCAGCAGCGGGGGCCGGAAGCGGCCGAATTGCTGATCGTTGTCGAACTGGTCGTGATCGGCGCCGATCAGGATCCGGTGGGTCAGCGCGCCGGTTTCAAAGGTTCCTGAAAGCTCGGCGCGGATCACCCACTGCCGCGAATCGTACACGCGCGAACGGCGCTGGCGCGAAAGGGAACGCCCATCGCGAAACACCCTCTGGCGCGATGCGACGAGCTCGGGATCGGAGGAGAAGCCCGTCAGCAGGGTGTCGCGCAGGCTTGCGCCCACCAGCAGGCTCCAGTCAGCGTCGAAATCATGCTGCACGCGCAGCTGGTGGCCCGTTGCGCGCGCGACATGATCGCCATCGCCCGGTTCGCCCAGGAAGCGATTGATCGGCACAGTGTCGAAATTGCCGTTCAGCACCACGATCCCGCGGTCGAACGGGGTTTCGACCCGGGTGTATTCGAGATCATAGGTTACGCGGGTGCTCGGCCCGATCGCCAGGCCGACCGACGGCAGAAAGCCCCAGCGTTGCTGATCGACCTGATCGCGGAAGGTATCGCCATCTTCGCCATAGGCGATCAGGCGCGCCGTCAGCCCCCCGGTCAAGGCGACGTTGATATCCGCCTCGGCGCGAACCCGGTCGAAGCTGCCGTACTGGATCGTGGCACTGCCGAAGCTGCGTCCGATTTCGGCCTGACGCGTGACAATGTTGATCGTGCCCCCCGGCTCCCCGCGCCCCAGAAGCGCAGCTGCAGGGCCCTTGAGCACCTCGATCCGCTCGATCCCGGCCACATCACGCGGGCCGCCGAAACCGCGCCCGCCGTTGAAGCCATTGACAAGGTAGCCGGTGGGAATGTTCTCGTCACCGGCAAAGCCGCGCACCGCAAAAGCATCGAACAACCCGCCGAGCGAGTTCTGGCGCGATACCGAGGCATTGAGATCGAGCGCATCGGTCAAACGCAGGATGTTGTTCTGGCGGATCGCCGTGTCGTCGATCGTCGCGATCGACTGCGGAATTTCGCGAAGGGCAAAGTCACCACGATAGGGCTGGCGCACCCCGGTGATGACGATGTCACCTTCTGCTTCATCGGCAGTGGCGGTCTCGGCGCTGCTTTCGGCCAAGGCTGGCGTTTGCATGACGAAAAGCGATGCACCCGAAAGGGCCGCTGCGACGATGGCACGGTGATTGGTCATGGAGGTTCCGGAGGTGAGAGGTGGATGTGGGCAAAGAGATTCCACGCGAAGCGACACTGCAGGTCGGCATGAAATGTTATCTCATCGCCTATTTGCTGTCCAAGGCTGTGTCAATGGCTTGCCTTGGCCCGCTTGGCTCGCGCTAGTCGAGCACGCCAGTCTGACGCTCTGCCGGAGGCTGGGCAGACCCCTTTTCAGAACCAATTGGAATGTCCGCGATCACCGATGGCAGCGGCTATTTGTCGCTAGGATTGCGCGGAATCGCTGGTCAGGACCGGCGTTTAGTCTGGTCGCGCTGCTCCTGCGCAGGGTCGGAAGGATCGCATGTGATTGGCGATTTCCCGAGCGAAGAGTTTCAAGAGTTCAAGGCATCGTTGGCGATTCAATCAGATCCGGGTGGCGCTACGGTTGGCAATCAGCTTCGATTGGATGTTGCCATTGCTGGAGCGCTATCTCTATTCAATTGATTTGAAATGATAATTCTTGACAATGGATACTGCGATTTGTCGCGTAGGGTGCGTATTTCCCACACTGCCGGCCCCGGACCAGAGAATGGCCCTGTCATCCCGCCCTAGGCCACTCGGCAGGTTCCGGCTCTCCCGCTACTCCGCGATACGCTTCGTTTTCCCGGTCGCGGCTTTCCTGATGTCGGCGGGCAGGAATGGCAGGCGATTCCAGCGCTTGGCCGCATATTCGCGGGTCTGGTCCGAGAAATGCGACGAGGTCGGATCCGTGGACTGCGAGTAGCTGAGGATCGCGTCCGCGACGGGGCCCTTTTCGTCGAAGCCCACCACCTGAATGTAGCTGGTCCCGTGGCGCGGGGCGAGGCCGGCGGGGGCGGGGAGCGATTCCATCACGTTGATCACGCCCGCGCCGCCGGGGCCGCCATGGACCGGGATCGCCGCGTTTCCGGCCATGAAGCGCTGCACCTCGCCCCACGGCGCGTCGAGGGCAATGCCGGCCTTGTCGAGATCGCCGACCGCCTCGCCGAGCGCGGCGAGGAGCTTGTCGCCGATCTTGTCCGTGGCGAGCGTGTGAGGGGTGTTCACCGGATCGGCGGGATCGAAGGGCACCGCCCACAGGCCCGGCTGGCGCGCGACCTTGCCCCAGAAGGCGCGGAACAGCGCTGCGCCGCGGCTCGTCGCCTCGAAGCGCCGATCCCATCCGGCGAGCGCCTTGCACCCGCGCGCCGCAGCCTCCGGCTTGGCTTCGCCCGCAGCGCACAGCGCAAGCAGCGGTTCCATCGCCATGTCGGCGGCGAGGCTCTTGTTGGCGAAGGCGAGCGCCTCGGCCCGTGCGTGGTCGAGCTTGCCCCCTGCGAGCGCCGCCGGGGTCTCGATGAAGTTCGATCGCGTGCGCAGCGACAGGGCCTGACCCCACTTGCCGAGCACCGGCGAGAGGCGGGGGTGGGGGAAGGCGGGGTTGCTGATCCAGTAGCTGTCGTTCGAGTTGGTGAGCCAGCTCTTCGTCACCGTCGCCGCCTGGTCGCTCGCCGGCATCAGGCCTGGGGCGGGGGTGCCGGGGGCGATGTCCCAGTCGCAGGCGGACTTGCTGCCGTCGAGCAGCACCGCGAACTCGGCGAACAGGCCCGCGATCGGGGTGGCGCAAGTTTTCGCCTTCTCGGCCGAGACGTTGGGCACCGCCGTGACGTCGGCATGGAGCGCGTCGCCGAGGCGGTCGGCGGCGATGGTGTTGACCCAGGGGATGCCGAGCGTTTCGCTCACGGCGGCCTTGATCTCGCCGACATTCCTCGCCGCGCCGATGCGGATCCAGGCCTCCAGTCCGCGCTGGTTGCCGCGGTTGGCGTCCTTCAGGGTGAAGGCGGTCTGGGCGCTCCAGGTGATGCCGCGCGCAGGGATCACGAAGACCGGCCCGAAGCGGGTGGTGTAGAGCGTGCGGGTGACCGGCGCCTCGCCTTCGGGCATCGGAACCGTGACGGTGATCGGGGTCATCGCCTCGCTCGTGCCGTCGACCATGTAGCGGGTCGGATCCGCCGGATCTAGCGCGAGCTGGAAGAGGATGAAGTGCCGCGCTTCGGTGACGGTGTGGGTCCAGGCGACGTTCTTGTTGAAGCCGAGCGTCACGATCGGCGTCCCGGCGATGCCCACGCCCATCGCGTCGTAGCCCTCGGGGCCGGTGATGTGCATCTGCCAGAAGCGGCTCGGGCCCTGCCACGGGAAGTGGGGGTTGCCGATCACCATGCCGCGCCCGTTCGCGGTGGTCTCGCCGCCGAAGGCCCAGCCGTTGCTGCCGACGCCAAGGTCCTGCGGGTCGGGGAGGCTCAGCGCGACCTTGGGGACTTGGCTGCCCGGAGGCGCGGCGTTGGCGATGGGGGCTGCGAGGTTGAGCGAGCTGGCGAGGAGGATCTGCTTCTCGTTCAGACGCAGGAAGTCGTCAGCGGTGATGGGGCGCACCCAGGGCTTGCCGCGGCACGCGGCGGGAATGCCGTCGGCGCCGGCGTCCTTCAGGAAGCGGTTGTAGCCAGCGACGTAGCCCTCGACGAGCTGCTGCACGCGCGCGGGCTGACGGGTGACGCCGGAGCGCAGGGCGGGCAGGTCCACCACCGCGCGGAAGAAGACGTCGGAGGAGAGGTTGTCGACCGTGTCGAAGCCGAGGGTCGCGGTACCCTTCGGACCCCAGAACCTGGAGCGCTCGCCCGCTACCGTGGCGAACTCTTCGGCAAGCATGCACAGGTTGTCCTCGGCATAGGCATAGGCAACGCCGTAGCCGACCCCGCGCCAGTCCCTGGCCTGAATGTGCGGGATGCCGAAGGTGGTGCGGGTGATGCTCGCCTCGTAGCGTGGGGCGGCCATGGTCCCTGCCGCCGGTGCCACGACGAGCGCGGCAACCCCGGCCGCAAGAAGCGATTTGCGCATGATGGTCCCTCTCCGCGCGCCTGCCGAACAGGCTGTTTTCCGAAGGGACGACCTATCCCTGCACCCGGCAAAAGGAAAGGGCGCTCTGCCGCCTTGGCAGAGCGCCCATTCCCCCAATCGAGGCCGGCTCAGAAGGCTGCGGTGACCGAGAACACCACGGTTGCGTCGGCGATGGATTTGCCGCCGAGCGTGGCGAAGTTGGGCAGCAGGTAGGCGCTGCCCCGCCGCGTGATGTCCGTGTCGACATAGGCGATCGAGAAGGTGAGGTGTTCGATCGGGGTCACGTCGGCGCCCAGCAGCCAGTCGAAATAGGTCCCGGTCGGCGCGACGCTGGTGCCGTTGGGGCCGAGGCCCGGGTTGCCGTCGGAGTAGCCGATGTGAGCCTTGAGGCTCACCGGCGTGTCGGCGATGGCGTAGACGGCGTCGCCGGACAGGTAGAGGTTGGGTTCCTTGTCGCCCGGCTTGCGCGGCCGGCCGAGGACGTAGCCTGCGCCCGTCGCGTAGACGTGGCCGAGCGCCTGTTGCGGCGGCGCATAGGCGATTCCAGCGGTAAGCGAGACAGGGCCGGCCGTCCCCGAGAGCTTGGCGTAGAGCTCGGCGAAGTCGGTCTCCGAAGCCCCGCCCGGGTACATGTACCAGGTCAGGCCGGCGTCGAGCGTGCCGTTTCCGACCGGGAACTTGTAGCCGGCAATCAGATCCAGCTCGAGGTTGGGACCTCCGAACGTGCCCCAGCCCGCGAGGTTGGAACCCCAGGCGCCCACGTAGAAGCCGCTCTTGTGCGACGCGGTGAAGCCGCCCTGAACGGCAAATCCGCCGTCGCTCTGCGATACGCCACGGAAGCGGTAGTCGGAGGTGATGGTGGCCGAACCCGAGATGGTGATCGCCGGGGTCGGCTCTTCGGCGCCGCTGGCCTTCGGGTCGACGGGGGCGATGGCGCGGGCGATCGGTGCGGCGGCGTCGCCGGCGGTCACGGTGTCATCGGGGGCGAGGATCGCGGCGTCGTCAACCGGACCGGCGATGGCGGCATCCGTCTCGGCCGCGAAGGCGGGGGCGGCGAGGCAGGCGATGAGCGCGGCAGCCGGGATGGCCGTGGCGGTACGAAAGAACATAAGGAACGCTCCATTGAGAGGTTTGGATCGTTCCACCTGCGCGACATGCAGGAGCTTATCTCCGAGAGACTCGGGTTCCCGTCACATCACCGCCATGATCCTCCCGACGGGTTCCGCGCACAAAGGTTATGTGAAGCGGATCAAGATTATCATCTTGTTGCGTGACTTTCCTGCAACACTTCGCAGATATATATATCTGATTTGTCGTGATTTCGTTTCGTCCCCCGGCAGCGGGCGCGTCGGGTGGTCTGCCGCAAACGGACAGGGGCGCTGCCGCCGGACTCGGCAGCAGCGCCCCCCAAAGGCACCCAGGCTCACGCGATCATAAGGACATCCCGACCGCCAGCTTGTAGAAGTCGCCACGGTTGCCGGCCGCGCCGCCGCCTTCTTCGACGCCGCCCGTGAAGCGTGCGAAGAAGCCGTTCTTGGCCGAGAACTGCACGTAGGGGCCGTACCATTCATAGACGTTGGAGGCGCGCCCGCGCGGCAGGTCGACACGGGTGTTGGCGAGGAACTCGATGTGCCCGCCGGCCGAGAAGTTCTTCGAGAACTTGTAGCCGGCATTGATCCAGGTGTGAAGGAAGTCGAGAGCCCCGACGTTCTCGGTGCGGTTGCGCAGCGCAGCATAGTAGCCGGCGTAGAACTCGCCCTCGATCTTGTCGTCGCTGTAGTTGACGGTGAGGCTGGGCACGATGCCGTCGAAGGTGTTGCCGCCGTTCAGGGTGGTGGTGGTGTTACGGGGCCCGCGGCCCAGGTTGCCGCGCGACAGCAGCGCGCCGTTGGTGATGCCCAATTGCGGCTTGATCGTCAGCTTGCCGTCGGCAGCGTAGAAGTTTGCGCCGATCCCGAACTCGGTCCACAGGTCCGAGCCGAGGCCCGTCGCGCTCGAGAAGTCGGAGGTCGTCCACAGGGTGCCGTAGAAGCTGAGGTCGACCTTCTCGCCGACGGGAATGAGGCCGTTGAAGGTCGGGTAGAAGCCGAAGAAGCTGTCCTGGTTGAGGACGACCGTGAAGCGCTCGTCACGCTGCGCCGGACCGTCCTGCGCGGCTATCGCCGCTGCCGCCGCGACTGCCGCGCTCGAAACTGCGATCTCGCCTGCGCCCGTGCCCAGCGGGATGGCCGCCGCTGCCGGTGTGCCACCGCTTTTCAGCGCGGATACGGTGGGAACTTTCTCGTCCAGCGTGATCGGCTTCACGATCGTCACGGTGGCAGCCGCATCGAGGGCGCTTTCGGTGCCCTGAGCGAGAGCCGGTGCCCCCATCGCGCAAGCAAGGGTCAACGTCGATGCCGCGCGAGCAAAGCGAATTTTCATTTGGAACGCTCCTGATTGAGAGGTGGGATCGTTCCTGCCTGCGTGCTGCTTGCAGCCTTTTTTTTTCGGATCGGCTCGCAGATCAGCAAGAATCTCCAATACTCATCGAGAGAGCTGGAACAATTCTTGTTTCACGTAGGCGTAACACAATGTTGCCTCAGTGTTGCACTGAAGAAACAATCGCAAAGTACTTAATTTATCAATATAAAGTTGTTAATTTTCTCATATCTTACGAAATATATATATTTAGGATTTGTTCGCTTCATCCTTTCCGCAGGCTCTCCATGTCGATCACGAAGCGGTACTTCACGTCGCTCGCCTCCATGCGGTCATAGGCGGTCTGGATATCCTGCATCTTGATCACCTCGATCTCGGGCAGAATGCCCTTCTCGGCACAGAAATCGAGCATCTCCTGCGTCTCGGCGAGCCCGCCGATCCCGCTCCCGGTGAGTACCTTGCGCCCGAGCAGGATGCCGGTGTGGAGCTCCGGCAGCTTGTCGATCATGCCGACGAGGACCTGCACCCCGTCGATCCTGAGGAGATGAAGGTAGGGCGCGACATCGTGGCGCACGGGAATGGTGTTCAGCACCATGTCGAAAAAGCCGCGCTTGGCCCGCATCGCCTCCTTGTCGGTCGTGTTGAGGAGGGCGTGTGCGCCCAAGGCCTCGGCATCGGCGCGCTTGCTCTCCGAGCGGCTGAGCACGGTCACCTCCGCGCCCATCGCCGCGGCGAGCTTCACGCCCATGTGGCCGAGGCCGCCAAGTCCGGCGACGGCCACCTTGCTGCCCGGGCCGACCTTCCACGTGCGCAGCGGCGAGTAGGAGGTGATGCCGGCGCACAGCAGCGGCGCAGCCTCGGCCATCGGCAGCGCGTCAGGCACCTTGAGCACGAACTCCTCGCGCGCCACGATCCGCTCGGAATAGCCCCCGAAGGTGAGAGAGCCGTCGCGCCGGTCCCTGCCGTTGTAGGTCCCGGTGTTGCCGCCGTTGAGGCAATATTGCTCGAGGTCCGCCTCGCAGTGGCTGCACTCCATGCAGGAATCGACCATGCAGCCGATCGCCACCCGGTCGCCCACCTTGTGGCGCGTGACGCTGTCGCCAACGGCGCTGACGATGCCGACGATCTCGTGGCCTGGCACGATCGGGTAGGTGGTGAACCCCCAGTCGTTGCGCGCCGAGTGAAGGTCCGAATGGCAGATGCCGCAATGCGTGATCTCGATCAGCACGTCGTCGTGGCGCAGGCCGCGGCGGGTGATTGCCATGGGCCCGACGCCGCTGTCGGGCGCGGTCGCGCCATAGGCCTTGGTCGGGTATTCGTTGGTTGCGGTGGCCATGGCTCTGCTCCTTACTTCGGCGGCATGCGGATCGCGCCGTCCAGCCGGAACTGGTGGCCGTTGATGTAACTGTTGCGGGCGATTTCCAGCACCAGCGACGCAAACTCTTCGGGCTCGCCGAGGCGCTTGGGGAAGGGGACGCTGGCGTTGAGCTGCGCCCACATCGGCGGATTGCGGTCCTTCATGCCCAGCATCAGCGGGGTCGCGAAGATGCCGGGCATCACCGAATTGACGCGGATGCCGAGATCCATCAGGTCGCGCGCCATCGGTAGGACGAGGCCGTTCACCCCGGCCTTGCAGCTGCCATAGATCACCTGCC
>JBJTSG010000166.1:0-4114 GCA_046076505.1 Erythrobacter sp.
CCCTGACGGAGGCGCTTCCATGATAAGACTGGCGACATCGAAGCTGGCGACAGGCGCGATTGCACTGGAAGACGGCTCGGTGTTCTGGGGCGAGGGTCATGGCGCGGCCGGCGTCGCAGCCGGCGAGCTTTGCTTCAACACGGCGATGACGGGGTATCAGGAAATCCTGACCGACCCCTCTTACGCAGAACAGATCGTGCTGTTCACATTCCCGCACATCGGCAATGTCGGCGCCAACGGCGAGGACGTCGAGAGCAAGGTGGAAGGCGCGGTGGGATGCGTGGTGCGCGAGGACGTGACCGAGCCTTCCAATTTCCGCTCGGCCGAGCGGTTCGTGGAATGGATGACGAAGAACGGGAAGATCGGCCTTTCCGGCATCGACACCCGCGCATTGACCCGCCGCATCCGCCAGAGCGGCGCGCCCAATGCGGTGATCGCCCATGCGCCGGACGGCAAGTTCGACATTCCGGCGCTGGTGAAGCGCGCCGCCGAGTGGCCGGGGCTGGAGGGCATGGACCTCGCGATCCGCGTGACGCGCGGGGCCGAGGAGCAGTGGGGCGGCGGCGCATGGACGCTGGGCAAGGGCTATGGGCGGGCACCTTGGACCAAATCTCCCCTCCCGCCTGCTGGAGGGGCCGGGGGTGGGCCTGAGCCGACCTCGGAAGACATTCCCACCCCTAACCCCTCCCGCCAGCGGGAGGGGGACATGCCCCACGTGGTTGCGATCGATTACGGCGCGAAGGACAATATTTTCCGCAATCTGGTGCGTGCTGGTGCGCGGGTGACGGTGGTGCCGGCCAAGACCAGCTTCGACGAGATCATGGCCCTCGCGCCCGACGGCGTGTTCCTCTCCAACGGCCCCGGCGATCCGGCGGCGACCGGCGAATATGCCGTGCCGGTGATCCGCGCGCTTCTGGATGCCGACATGCCGCTGTTCGGCATCTGCCTCGGCCACCAGATGCTCGCGCTCGCCGCGGGGGCGAAGACGATCAAGATGCACCAGGGCCACCGCGGCGCGAACCACCCGGTCCAGCGCGTGGGCGAGGGCTGGGGCGAGACCACCGGCCTCGTCGAGATCACCTCGATGAACCACGGTTTTGCGGTGGATGCAGCGAGCCTGCCGGAGGGGGTGGAGCAGACCCACGTGTCGCTGTTCGATGGGACGAATTGCGGGATCGCGATCAGGGGCAAGCGGGCGTTTGCGGTGCAGTACCACCCCGAGGCCTCGCCCGGGCCGCAGGACAGCTTCTACCTGTTCGAGAAGTTTGTGGGGGGGCTGTGATGGTCGCTCCAGCATTCTCCCTTCTCCTCGGGGAAGGGTTGGGGATGGGGGGTCTGCGGTGAGGGGGCGGGACTACTCATCGGGCGTCGCACACCCATCCCCAACCCCTTCCCTCAAGGGAAGGGGCTCAGAGGTTGCGCGCTATCGCAATCTCTTGCGCGATCACCGTCAGAACGCCGTCCAAATTTTCGAACACCTCATGGTTCCAAAAGCGGATCACGCGGTAGCCATAAGCTTCGATGATGCGGGTGCGGTTCGCGTCGGTGGGGCTTTCGGAATGCTGCCCGCCGTCGAGTTCGATGGCGATCCTCAAACTCCGGCACGCGAAGTCCGCGATGAAGTCGCCGATGGGAAACTGCCGGGTGAACTTCGCGCTCCCGAACCGGCGGCTGCGCAGGTGCAACCACAGGCGCTGTTCCGCATCGGTCGGATTGTTGCGCAGGTTTCGTGCGAGGCCGGTCAATCGCTTTTCCGCCATTCTCGAACCCCCATCCCCAACTCCTTCCCCACGGGGAAGGGGCTTTATAGTGCGAAAGCCGCCTAAATGCCCAAAAGAACCGACATCTCCTCGATCCTCGTCATTGGCGCTGGCCCGATCATCATCGGGCAGGCGTGCGAGTTCGATTACTCCGGCACGCAGGCGATCAAGGCGTTGAAGGAGGAGGGCTACCGCGTCATCCTCGTCAACTCGAACCCCGCGACGATCATGACCGATCCCGAGTTCGCCGACGCCACCTATATCGAGCCGATCACGCCCGAGAGCGTCGCCAAGATCATCGCCAAGGAGCGGCCCGATGCGCTGCTTCCCACGATGGGCGGGCAGACCGCGCTCAACTGCGCGCTGAAGCTCGATGAAATGGGCGTGCTCGCCGAATACGGCGTCGAGATGATCGGGGCCAAGGCCGACGCCATCGACAAGGCCGAGAACCGCCAGCGCTTCCGCGAGGCGATGGATGCGATCGGGCTGGAGAGCGCCCGCAGCGGCGTCGCCAATACGCTTGAGCAAGCCCGCGCGGTGCTCGAGCGCACGGGCCTGCCGGCGATCATCCGCCCTTCCTTCACCCTCGGCGGGACCGGGGGCGGGATCGCCTACAACAAGGCCGAATTCGACCAGATCGTGAAGGAAGGCCTCGACGCCTCGCCCACCACCGAAGTCCTGATCGAGGAATCGCTCCTCGGGTGGAAGGAGTTCGAGATGGAGGTGGTGCGTGACCGCAAGGACAATGCGATCATCATTTGCTCGATCGAGAACGTCGATCCGATGGGCGTGCACACCGGGGACTCGATCACCGTCGCCCCGGCGCTGACGCTGACCGATAAGGAATACCAGATCATGCGCTCGGCGAGCATCGCCGTGCTCAGGGAAATCGGTGTCGAAACAGGCGGTTCCAACGTCCAGTTCGCGGTCAATCCCAAGGACGGACGCCTGATCGTCATCGAGATGAACCCGCGCGTCAGCCGTTCCTCGGCGCTGGCGTCGAAGGCGACCGGCTTCCCCATCGCCCGCGTCGCGGCCAAGCTCGCCGTCGGCTACACCCTCGACGAGCTCACCAACGAGATCACCGGCGCGACTCCGGCGAGCTTCGAGCCGACCATCGACTACGTCGTCACCAAGATCCCGCGCTTCGCCTTCGAAAAGTTCAAGGGCGCGGCCAACGACCTCTCGACCGCGATGAAGAGCGTCGGCGAAGTCATGGCCATCGGCCGCAATTTCGAGGAAAGCGTGCAGAAGGCGCTGCGGGGCCTCGAGACCGGGCTCGACGGCTTCAACCGCGTGATCGAACTGGAGGGCGCCGGCAAGGACGTCATCACCGCCGCCCTGTCGCGCCGCACCCCGGACCGACTGCTCAAGGTCGCGCAGGCCTTCCGCGAGGGGCTCACCGTCGAGGAGATCGCCGCGGCGACCTTCTACGACCCGTGGTTCCTGCGCCAGATCGCGGGGATCATCGCCGCCGAGCGGGAGATCCAGAAGGACGGCCTGCCGCGCGATGCCGCCACCTTGCGCCGCTACAAGAGCATGGGCTTTTCCGACAAGCGCCTCGCCACCCTCGCGGTGCGCTCGGTGGGCGTCGCGGGCGGGCTCGCCGAGACCCAGGCCAAGCGCTCGGGCCTGCTCCACGACGCGCTTCAGGCGATGGCGGGCGCGACCAGCGCCGAGGAAGTGCGTGCATTGCGCCACAAGCTCGGCGTCACCCCGGTCTTCAAGCGCATCGACTCCTGCGCCGCCGAGTTCGAGGCGATCACGCCCTACATGTATTCGACCTACGAAGCCCCGACCTTCGGCGAGCCCCAATGCGAGGCAGACCCCTCCGACCGCCGCAAAATCGTCATCCTCGGCGGCGGCCCGAACCGTATCGGGCAGGGCATCGAGTTCGACTATTGCTGCGTCCACGCCTGTTTCGCGCTCGCGGAGCAGGGCTTCGAGACGATCATGGTCAACTGCAACCCCGAGACCGTCTCGACCGATTACGACACCTCCGACCGCCTCTATTTCGAGCCGCTCACCGATGAGGACGTGCTGGAAATCCTGCGCGTCGAGCAGTCGCGGGGCGAGCTCGTCGGGGTGATCGTCCAGTTCGGCGGGCAGACGCCGCTGAAGCTTGCGCAGGCGCTCGAGGATGCCGGCATCCCGATCCTCGGCACCTCGCCCGACGCGATCGACCTTGCCGAGGACCGCGAGCGCTTTGCCAAGCTGGTGAGCAAGCTGAAGCTCAAGCAGCCCGACAACGGCATCGCCCGCAGCCGCGATGAAGCCGCCGCGGTCGCCGCGCGGATCGGCTATCCGGTGCTGCTGCGCCCCTCCTATGTGCTCGGCGGGCGGGCGATGGAGAT